>NZ_JBQTCX010000006.1:0-217697 GCF_052663115.1 Niallia yueguangensis | reverse complement strand
GTGTTTCTACAAAACTTCTTTTTTTATTGACATAGAAAGAAAGACAGAGAGAATTAGTATTTGAAAAATCAGACAATTTTATATTGACACAATTATTAGTGCGTGGCATGATTAATGCAAAGATTTTTGGGAAAAATAAAAATGACGAAGAAAAGAAGAGTACACTCGAAATGAAACTTAACAGAGAGCCTGGATTGGTGAAAGCAGGCAGTGGATAGTAGAGTTGGAAGATGGTCTTGGAGTCGAGTGGTTGAATAAAGGGGTGTACCTTTTTTAGATCGCTACGGAAGCACCCGTTATTCGTGCAACAGTATGACGAGAAACAGCTTAAGTACTGGTAGAGGCATAAGCAGTGATGCTTATGTGAATTAAAGGTGGTAACGCGTATAATACGCCCTTTTACGAGTTTGATTATGGAAATTCGTAAGAGGGCGTTTTTTATTTATGGATAATAATGGTTAAACTATTGAGAATAGTATAAGATACAGCTTTAATTTTAAAGGAGTGTTTTTTTAAAATGAGTAACTATTTAGTATTGCAAACGGATTTTGGCCTTTCTGATGGAGCAGTGAGTGCTATGCATGGTGTTGCTTATACAGTAAGCAATGGGATAGTAGTCCAAGATTTAACACATGATATTCCGCCATATGATATTTGGGCAGCTTCGTATCGTTTGCTGCAGACGGTTTCCTATTGGCCAAAAGGAACAGTTTTTGTTTCGGTAGTGGACCCAGGAGTTGGCAGTGATCGCCGTAGCATCGTCTGTAAAACAAAATCTGGTCATTATATTATTACTCCCGATAATGGCACATTAACGCATATAGAACATTATCAAGGAATTGAGGAAGTAAGGGTGATAAATGAAGTAGTAAGCCGTCTGCCTCATTCTGAAGAAAGTCATACTTTCCATGGACGCGACATATATGCCTATAACGGTGCTAGATTAGCTTGCAAGGAAGTAAGTTTTACAGAATTAGGAGAAGTTGTTCCATGTGAAACAGTTGAAAAGTTGAAGATTGAGGATTCAGTAGCCAAAAATGGCATCATTGCCGGGAATATTGATGTATTAGATATACGATTTGGATCGCTTTGGACTAATATTCCTCTTGCGTTAGTAAAAGAAAATCAAATTGATCATGGAGATTATTTACAAGTATCCATATTTCATGGAACAAAAAAGGTTTATCAAAATATTGTTAAATTTTCTAAATCTTTCGCTGATGTGAATATTGGCGAACCGTTAGTATACGTAAACTCACTCGTAAACATCGGGGTTGCAGTCAATCAAGATTCCTTTTCTCGTTTATACAATATCGGAACAGGAATTGATTGGAAAATAGAGATTAGAAAAGCAGCAAAGGTTATTTTTGAATAGGTAATGTCAAAAGTTTTAAAAATGCATGCGGCATCATCACCACATGCATTTTTATTTTTTTACGAAAAGTAATAAAACTCCGCTTCTAATTTTGCTTCTATCGTTATCTGTCCTGGTTCAATAGTTGTAGATACCCCCCCTACAAGTTCCGAACTCGCGACCGTTTTATAAGGGCGGGGAACTGGTTCGGTTGATTTTTCGATGATTTTAACAGGGACGGGATCAAGGTTGACTCGCATGGATTTTGCCAATGTTTTTGCTTTTGATATCGCATCTTCAAGTGCTGTTTTTAACGCTTGTTTATAATAAATATCTTTATTTTTAACAGTAAATTTAATATCTGATACCCTATTTGCCCCATTTTGCACAGCCGTGTCAATCACTTCACCCGTTTGGTCCATGTTTTCAATTGTAACAGAAAGCATATGTGTTACCTGATACCCTTTAAATTGCTGTTTGCCATCTACATAGTCGTATTGAGGATAAATAGTATAGTCTATTGTTTGAATATCTTTCTGAGCAATGCCTAGCTGCAACAAAGATTGAATGACTTGTTGGATAATGCGTGCGTTTTCTTGTTGGGCAAGCTTAAGCTCTACATTCATTGTTACTACACCTAATTGAACCACAGCTATATTCGGTTCCAAGGAAAGAATGCTATTTCCAAACAATGTCATACTTCGTTTCATTGGGTTATTTGTTTCTCTAACAGGAGGATAATACATGTTTTTTCCTCACTTCCGTAATAAAATCACTACTATTTATTTCATGAGAAATTTCTGTGGATTATGTCTTTTTTTCTAAAAAAAGAACATGCTACAGTGATGTAATGTTACATGTTTTAATATGGTGGAACACAAAAAAACAAGACAAGTCAACGAGACTTGTCTTGTTCCCTATTTCTGTTTATGATTTTACTTCTTTCTTCGGCCATTCCCCAATAAATTCAGGAACATTATATTCAAAGAAGTCTTTTAAGTTTTGGTCGCGGTCGTCAAGGAATAGCTCATCCGCAACTGCTGATACAATTTTTGGTACTCCGTAGCGCATGCCGGAAAGGGCAGAAGCGGCTAGACCACAGCTGATTAAAGCAGAATAGTTAAAGGCGAATAGGCCGTGCAGAAGCTTTTTCCCTTCTTCTTTTCGACTTAAGAAAGCGAAGCCGGGACTTAAATATGGATGAGCATCAAGCATTGGATTTGATACCTCTTCAGGAGCTTCATAATAATCCGACCAGCGAGCAATATACTTTTCGACACGCTTTAGCTCAGGACGCAATCCTGGGTCTGTAAGCAATCCTGTGCTGATGATAAGAAAATCAAAAGTGAATTTTCCTTGTGGTGTAGTTACGACTGCACCATCGATTGTAGCTTCAACATCGAGCCATGGCGCACCTAAATGTAGATTAAATCCAGGCCATGAAGCTGCCCGATTAAACGTGTCATTTGTTGGTGGCTGATTATGTTTGAAAAAATGGGACATTGCTGCATACTTATCTGCATCAGACAATGCTGGAAAACGTTCAATCATTCCCGAAGCTTCCATTTGACGGATAGGATTGATACGTGGCATTTCTGTACGGCGAACAAATACATGTGCTTCGCCTACACCTTCTGATAGAGCGAAATTTGCATTATCATATGCCGACGCTCCGCCACCCAAAACAGCAACTTTTTTCCCTTTTAATTTTTCAAAATCAATAAATTCAGAGGTGTGCGCATACAGGCTGCGTGGTAATTTATCGGAAATCATTGGCGGTACATGCCATTCTCCGCCGCCTTGAATGCCAGTAGCTAAAATTACTTTGCGCGCAAGTATTGTATCAGATGGAGCCCCTGCTCCACCAATATGTAAACGATGAACTCCTTCTTCTGTTGGTTCAATGTCGTTTAGCTTGACTTCATTTATTACCGGCAGTTGAAGCACTTTACGATACCAGCGTAAATAGTTCATCCAATCGCCACGAGGGATTTTATCAACCTCTTCCCAACCTTCTGAACCAACTTGTGCTTCCCACCATGAACGGAATGTTAAAGAAGGGACACCAAGATCAATCGATGTTAATTGCTTAGGAGTACGCAATGTTACCATTCGTGCATATGTTTCCCAAGGTCCTTCTAATCCTTCCGTATTTTCATCTATGATAAGAATATTGGATACTCGCTCCTTTAATAGACCAAAAGCGATGCCAAGACCGCTTTGTCCACCACCGACAATGACGACATCGTATACATGGCCTTCAGGATGATGAAGAGGACGAACCCAATCTGGACCTCCAAAGTTAAGGTAGGCTAGATCATTTTTTACTCTTTCGTTTAATGCTTCTAAGCTCATAAAAATTCATTCCTTTCTTATGTTATTAATAAAATTCACCTTCATCTGTAATCATTGTTTGAAAAAATGAAAGTTATGTCTTAATTAATGAAGTAAAATAAATAGGTGGTAAAACTTATGTGAGGTTTTATAACATGACTTCCTTTCCCACATATTATCATTATTTTCGATTTTAGTGTATTGTTTAAACTATCTAAATTTTCACTTAATGATTGGTTATAAGCACTAGTTGCCTTTTTCAATCTGTTTTTAAGTTCGTTAGTTGACGTTAGCCTATTGTTATTATACAATGTTCTTGTACAATTATTTATATACTCCAAAGGGGAGTAGCTAACAGTTATGTCGTCAATACGTGATGGATCAATCACCGGCTTAACTGGCAACAAATATGTTGTTTGCGAGACCTTTGCCAATTAGGTAAAGGGATAAATATGTCTATTAATAACCTTTACCAATTAGTTGGTGAAGGTTTTTTGTTTTTATAAAGGAGGAGAAAAACAGAAGAACATTAAAATGATTTAGTAATAATTAAAAATGCTGTTTTCTCAAAGTTTTTTGTTTTTTACGTGAAAAAATGGGAGCAGAAGTACTCAGCAGACTGAATACACGTAGACTCCTGTGGGAATGCGAGAAAGACGAGACCCCACAGGAGCGTATGCGACGAGGAGGCTTGACGCTCGCCCACGGAAAGCGAAGTGTATTCGGGCTGCGAGTTTAAAAGCAACAATCTATACGAAAACAGCCTTAAAAAAACATAATGGAGGAATAGTAATGATGAAAAAATTATTTGCAGCATTTTTAACAGTAACACTTTTATTTTCACCTATTGGGAGTATGATTCAAGATCAAACAACAACAGTAGAAGCAAAATCATATAAGTCCGGGAAAAAGAGTTTTAATCAGTCTAATTCTAACACTAATACGAATTCATTTTTCCAAAAAAAGAAAACAAATAATACAAATACTACTACAAAAAACAATACGAAAAAAGGTTTCTTTTCTGGCGGATTCATGAGAGGCTTAATGGTTGGTGGAATTGCAGGATTATTATTTGGCAGTTTATTTGCCAATATGGGAGTATTAGGTTCAATATTAGGCTTCATTATTAACATGATTGCCATCGTGTTTGTTATTGGAGTAATCCGCAAAATCTTCTCATATTATAAAAATAAAAAAAGACAGGAAGCCAATGGATGGAGACATTAATTCCTGAACAAGACATCATCAATGCCATTTGTGTATATATTTCTCGGAAAAAGCAAGTGAGTCCGCAAGAAGTGGAAGTAGAATTAATGTACGATGATGATTATGGTTTTTCTGCAGAAGCATATGTCCATGACCGCAAGCAAATTTTAGTTACACAAAATATAATAGAAGCTTTGCGATTATGGATGGATGAGTATTTGCATATAGATCCGTATATTGGAATAAAGCTTGTGTTGGATGAGGAAGAGGGAATTATTGCTGTAACTCGTTAAATAGAAATAGGCTGGTCGACAATCTTTGTCAATCAGCCTATTTTAATTCATTTAGTTTCCGATTTCCGTCGAGTTTTTTCACTAGCGCTATGAACAGATGTATAATAAAATAAAACTAATAATTTTGTAAAAAAGAATTAGTGAGTTGATTAACTTTCGTTTTCTAAATTTACGGAAGGACCAAAAAATTCGTAATGAATATGGGAATCGTTAATACCTAATTCTTTTAAACTGGAAAGAATGCTGCGTAAAAATGGAACAGGTCCACATACAAAGTAGTTAGCATCTTTTTTTGTTATACTTGTTTGTAATAAGTCCGTATCAATAAACCCTTGCTTTTTGAAATGGTTATTTTGTTTATCTTCAGCAGTAGGGTTATCGTATACAAAAGATAAGTGGAAGTTCGTTAATTCTTTTTCCAATGTTGTTAATTCTTCTTTAAATGCCTGAACACTGCCGTTTCTTGAAGCGTGAATAAATTCTATTTCTTGATTTGGCTGTTTTTCAGCAATAGCATTTAGCATACTCATAAATGGAGTAATTCCTACACCACCGCTTATAAACACAACTTTTGAATGTTCGATCTTGTCGTTAAGAGTAAATTCACCGGCAGGAGCCGTAACTTCCAGTATATCTCCTATATTAATATTGTCATGAAGATAGTTCGATACTATCCCATTAGGCTGAGTTGCTTCTGCTTCTCTTTTTACAGAAATTCGGAAATGTTTTTTATTTGGTGCAGCAGACAGGCTATACTGACGGTTAAATAAATATTTCTCTCCAGGAATAGAAAGTCGGATTGAAATATATTGGCCAGGTTTAAATGAAGGTAAAGCAGTATTGTCTTCTGCTTCTAAATAAAAGGACGTAATACAATCACTTTCTTTTACTTTATCCATTACTTTAAAGTTTTTATAGTCGCTCCATCCATCTTTTTGGTCGGTGGCTTCTGTATACATTTCTTTTTCAATCGAAATAAAAACATCTGCAATGACACCATAAGCTTCAGTCCAAGCGTTAATGATTTCTTCTGTAGCGGCTTCTCCGAGAACTTCTTTTATTGATTGCAGAAGAAATTGTCCTACAATTGGATAATGTTCCGGTTTCACTGCTAAACTGCGGTGTTTATGGGCGATTTGTTTTATAACAGGAATAATGGTTTCAAGCTTATCTATATACTTAGCTGCTGCAAGTATCGTGTTTGCAAGGGCGGTTTGTTGTCTTCCTTGTTTTTGATTCGTATGATTAAAGATATTTAATAATTCTGGATGTGCTTCAAACATATTTTTGTAAAAAATAGTTGTAATTTGTGCTCCGTGCACTTCTAATACTGGAACGGTAGATTTAATAATTTCTATTGTTTTCTGTGATAGCATAATGAAAAGCCTCCTTTTTTATAGTAGTATATTAAATATATATTCTTAATACTAGAACGAATAAACAACAAAAGCAATATTTGAAATACATCTTTTAGAGTCTTATGTTAAAAAATTAACAAAGTGTTCACATTTACACTATGAAAAACGTAATAATTCTACATATGGATAGGAAGGATAAATATGAGACTAACTAGTTATACAGATTATTCACTTCGGGTATTAATCTATTTAGCAAATAATAATCAAGAGAAACTAGTCAATATAAAAGATATTGCGGAAATTTACGATATTTCCAAAAACCATTTAATGAAAATTATTTATAATTTAGGGAAAATGGGATATATCGAAACAATAAGAGGCAGAAATGGAGGAATGCGTTTAGCAATGAATCCAGCTGATATCAATATAGGAGAATTGGTGCGTAAAACCGAAGAAGATTTTCATATTGTAGAATGTTTTGAGGATCAAAACAAGTGTATTATTACGCCTGTATGTTCGTTAAAGCACATACTATATGAAGCGCTTCAGCAATTTTTAAAAGTTCTCGATCAATATACATTAGAAGACATTATACAAAACAATGTTCTACTAAAACAATATTTAGCATTAAAAGCTTAGGTTGTTATCTCAAAGTTTGTGTTGTTTTTTACGTAAATAAAAATGGGAGAAGAAGTACTCAGCAGACTGAATACACGTAGACTCCTGTGGGAATGCGAGAAAGACGAGACTTAAGCAGAGCGTATGCGACGAGGAGGCTCGACGCTCGCCCACGGAAAGCGAAGTGTATTCAGGCTGCGATTTTAAAAGCAACAATCTATACGAAAACAGCCAAAGCTTAAAAAAGCTGACTTTCAAAGTCAGCTTTTTTAAAATCAATCAAAATGCAGTTTATAATCGTCTGCTTTAATCATCTTTAGTTTTTTCGAAAATACATAAATAAGTACAACGTTTAAGATAAAAGGAAGAATAAAGAAAGTGCTTATCATAATAAGGATATTTTCGGTTGTCCAGCCGCCTTCAGCTAGGTGCATATAGTTTAGCGGCCCGACTAAACCAGATAATCCAAAACCGGCGCTGTATGGTGTACCTTGAATATTTAATAAACCTGCTAATGCTCCCAAACATGCTGCTGTAATAACCATAGGGATAATAATTTTTGGCTTCATGAAGAAGTTGCGCATTTGGATTTTTGGAGAACCAAGTACATGTGCTAATGCTGTTCCAAGTGCGTTGGCTTTATAACTGGCTATAGCTAGCCCGATGCCTGCTGCCACAATTCCTAGATTGGCAGCGCCAGATCCGATGCCTGATAGTGAAATTACGGTAGCAACTCCAACAGTTGAAATTGGCGATAAAATAATGATGCAGAATACAACAGAAATAATCATACCCATCACAACAGGCTGCAACGATGTGATGTTTGCAATACCTACTCCAATTATACCAGTAGTAGATTTGATATAAGGTAAGATTACGTAGCCAATCATTCCAGGAACTAAGATACTTAAAGTCGGCAGCAAAAGAATAGAATACTCCTTAAATCGATTCCCGATAAATTGCACAAATAGTACAGCTAAAGCTGCTGTAATCCCAGTATTAATAACAATTCCAATGCCATTTAACGCAAATAAACCGTCGGCAGTTTTCTGAATAGCCCCACTTCCGACCATTGCAGCAATCCCTACACTTGCTGTTTGAATAGATGGCAGCTTAAAAGTAACACCGACCATTACCCCAATCATAACCGGCAATAAGCTCATCACAATGGTTGTAATATCTAAAACATGTTGTAGAACTGGAAAAGAAGGTATTAATAACTTTAATAATTCACCTAATAATGCATTTGGTATTAACGAAACGACAATCCCTATACTCATGCCTGTCAATAATTTATGAAAAAATTCTTTCATGGTAAAAGTCCCCAATCGCTTTGATATTGGAGTTAATTATAGAAAAGATTCCGATAAGCGTCAATGAATTTTTTTTAACACTTCAACGCGAAGACGCAAAAACGTGTTGAAGAAGAATAATAAATTTCGGGAAAAGTAATCAATTAATGATAGTATAAAAGTAATAAAGTAGTTTGCTTTTTGCTGAAAATGGGCAAGTTTAAGAGGGGAGCTGTACATCCCGATTATTCTGGTTATTTGGAGAATCCAAAAAAACAGATAGAAAGATGAATGGAGGGAACAGTATGGAAAAATCAAGACAGAGGATTACACCGTTTTTCACGTTTAGTGGAAATGCAGAAGAGGCGATGAATTATTATATTTCTATTTTTCCAGATTCTAAATTGGTTTCTCTAACTCGTATTTCAAAGGAAGATCGAGGAGAAGAAGGGAAGCTTCTTAATGGAACATTTGAACTAATGGGACAGCAGTTTATGGTGCTGGATATGGAAAAAGAATATTGTCCAGCATTTACTTGGGCAGTATCATCATTAATTGAATGTAAAGATCAAAAAGAATTTGATCATTTATTTACGAATCTATCGGAAGAGGGAGTCGTGATGATGGGACCCGAACCAATTCTTCATTTTCGTCAAGTAGCATGGGTGACGGATAAGTTTGGAGTCACTTGGCAATTAATTTGGGAATAAGAGTGATAGGTAGCAGCGGAATCATTCTGATTACTATTCATTAAGGTTGAGCCTGTCTTAGAGGGCTCATTTTTTGTTTTTATTAAAGGCTGTGTTGTTTAATATTGACACTCTGTTGATTGGAGTGGAAAGCGTGAGACTCTTGCTGGGAAAGCGAGGCAGAGGGAAACCCCACAGGCGCACAGCGAGGCCGCTGAAGAAGTATTTTAATTATAAAAATTATAGGTAAAACCCTTATATTTAGTAGGATAAAAATGGTATAGAGAGTTTGAAAACGACCATCATGTTGGTTAGGAGAGGCGTCCGTACGACTCCTGCGGGATTAGCGAGACAGGCGAGACCCCACAGGAGCAAAGCGACGAGGAGGCTCGGCGCTCGCCCCGCGGAAAGCGTGTGGTAAGCCTTGGAAAACCGAACGAAAACCTCTGAGTGCTTGGATTTTCACTATCTATATTTCATAGCATCCACTTTTTCAGTGACCTCCGCACAGTGCCGAGGAGGCTCCCAGACCTCCTGCGGAAAGCGAACACCTAAGGGCAAGTTTAACAGAGCATTATTAAATAAAGAGAAGGTTTAATGCAAGATAAGTTTGGAAATACAATAAGAGAATAATGGCATTAACAAGATGTAATTTGCAGTATTTGAAAAAAGATACTAATTGTTACCTTCTTTTGATAGAATTGTTAATAAATAAATAAATACATATTCAATTAAAAAGGTGTTTGCAAAATGAAGCAATTTAATGAAATGACTCAAAAATTATACTACTATATTATGGCGGTTATTATCTTTCTAATGATTGCTGGAATTTTTTCCACATGCTATGGTTTGGAAAAATTACGAATCGGAAACTATTTACATATTGTACTAGTATTTCTTTTTTCCATCCTGCTTTTAATTTATCCTAAATTTGAAACAACTCTTTTGAGAATAATCATTATGATAGTAGGTTCTACTTACTTTTATGCATTATTTTTTATATACCCGGAAGTATGGTCAGGTTTTATTTTCATCTGCTTTATTCCAGCTATTTCGATATTATTTTTTGATGCAAAGTTATTTTATTTTTCGTTAATTCTAAATGGTATTTTATATACAATGACGCATAGTTATATTTATTTAATGGAAGATGATCCGGTGTATAACTATATGGAAATAAATATTTTTGGTAATATTATTAATTTTATCGGAAGTCAGGCAATTTTATTTTTTATTTTTCAGTTTACTTTGGCGCGAATTAAAAAACAGCAATTATATTATGAGCAATTACAACAATCAGAGCGATTGCTTACAACGGGACAGCTTGCTGCAGCAGTCGCACATGAAATAAGAAATCCATTGACAGTAGTTAAAGGTTTTTTGCAGTTTTACAAAAAAGATACGTCACTTCATGCTGATACGAAAAGAAACTTTTCTTTAATGATTGATGAATTAAATACAGCTGAACAAGTAATATCTCAATTTCTAATGGTTGCGAAACCAGATAGAGATAAAAGAATGAGAAAAATAGATGTTGCTGCTGCGCTTAAAAGTGTAACAGATTTAGTGAAATCATATGGATTATTACGAGATAATCAGATTTATTTAAACATTCAAGCAGACTGCTTTATCATGATGAATTTAATAGAATTTAAACAGTTAATGATTAACTTAATAAAAAATGCAATAGAGGCATCCAACTATGGTCAATCAGTCGAAATACAGGCGGTAAAGCAAAAAAACAGTGTGGAAATTAGAGTAATTGATGAAGGGGAAGGGATGACAGAAGAAGAGGTTCAATCACTAGGTACCCCTTTTTATTCACTAAAAAGTAAAGGGACCGGATTAGGAATGATGATATGCTTTAATATAATAAAAAAATATTATGGGGAAATAAATATAATAAGCGCCAAAAGAGAAGGGACAACGGTTATCATTCGCTTTCCGCTTAAAGGATAATTGCCTTCATTAATAATATGAAGAAAAACTCCCAATCATATTGGGAGTTTATTCAGTTATAAAATTATTTTATCAATCTCTATTTTAGTAGTAATTGCTTAATTTATTTTTTTAATAACAAGAAAATAAAATATGGGCCCCCAATTAAAGCAACCATAATGCCTACAGGTATACCGTTCGGATCGATAATATTTCTGCCGATTGTATCTGCAAGTAAAAGCAGCATGCCGCCAATTAGCATAGCAACTGGAAGAAATACCTGATTTCTCGGACCTACTAATGCTTTAGCGATATGAGGAGCCATTAGTCCGATAAAAACAATGCTTCCGGCGGCTGAAACAGCTGCTGCAGCAAGTGCAATGGCAGCTATAAAGAGGATGCTTCTTTCTTTGCTAATTGATACACCAAGACCAACTGTGACAGGCTCACTGAGCCCGAGAAGATCTAGACGGTATGCTTTAAACATCGTAAAAGGGATAAGAATAATTAGCCATGGCAGTATGGCATATATAAATATCCAATCATCTCCCCAAATATTACCTGCTAACCAGGTCGCAATAAAATCAACTTTCGCACGGTCTGCAGAAGAAATAAGTACAATTATGAAGCCAGACAATGCCATGGAAAATCCTACGCCGACTAATACGAGCCTTGTTGGCTGGAACCCAAATGTCCGATCATAGGAAAAGAAATAGATAAAACCAAATGTTATGATAGCACCAATAAAAGCAAAAAACGGAATCAAATAGGTAAAGCTTCCAGCCTCTATTGGAAAGTATAAGAAGAAAACAGCAATAGCTACCCCTGCCCCTGAGTTAATGCCAATAATTCCAGGGTCAGCAAGATCATTTCGGGTTATCCCTTGTAAAATAGCACCTGATAAAGCGAGGGCTATACCAGATAAAAATGTAATAATAATTCTAGGCAGTCGAATGGAATATAATACAAACTCTTCTTTAAATGATCCGCTTCCCAAAAATGATGGCATTAATCGATTATAAGATAATGAAGAGGCTCCTAAGCCTAAACTAATAAAAATAGTAGCAACAATGGCTAGTATTAAAATCAATAATGTAATGCGCTGTTTCTTAAGTAAAGATGGATGAATCATCAGTATGCTTGCCCTCCTTTTTTTACTATAAATAAGAAGAAAGGCAATCCTAACATGGCAACAATTGCTACGACAGGTGTTTCATAAGGTGCGTGAATCGTTCTTCCTAACGTATCCGCAATTAACATAAATATTGCTCCACATATTGCGGACATCGGGATAACAAAACGGTAATCGGGTCCAATAATAGCTCGGACGATATGTGGAATCATTAACCCAATAAATGCCATGTTTCCAACCAGTGCAACAGCGGAACCGGCTAAAATGGTAATCACAATAAAAAGAATCGTTTTTATATACTTTGTTTTTTGTCCTAAACCGACAGCCACATCTTCGCTTAAGCTTAATATAGTAAGTTGTCTTGATAAAAAAATAGAAATAAATATTCCAATTAAAACAAATGGAATGACAAGCTTGAGCTGCCCCCAAGTTGTGCCAATTAGCCCACCAGCGGTCCACAAGGATACATTTTTTGATATTTTAAAATAAATGCTAATCCCTTCTGCAAGAGCAGTTAAAAATGCTGAAATTGCTGACCCAGCCAATATAAGCTTTACGGGAGTAAATCCAGTTCGTTTTATTAATCCGACCCCAAATACCAACAATGTTCCAATGGCAGATCCAATAAAACAAGCAATCATGATAGTGAAATAATTAGCGGATGGAATAAAGGCAAGAGTTAAAGCAAGGGCAAAATTTCCTCCTGCTGTTAATCCGAGCAAACCTGGATCAGCGAGTGGATTTTTTGTCATTCCTTGCATAATAGCACCAGAAACACCTAATGCGGCTCCGACGGTTATTCCTGCTACTTCCCTTGGTAAACGAATTTCACGAAGCAAGGTTATTTTATCGTTTTTTATATCAGAGGTAAGTGCTAGCCAAACATCTTTTACTGCTGTATCTGCGGCACCTAAAATCATCGCAATAAAAAAAACAGCCAAAAGTAAAATAGATCCTATCGTAAATTTCCAAGTAAGAGACTTATTAAGTTGAGTTTCTTTTGTCATCTATCATCTTTTCTTTCTATAATATAGTAGGTTTTTTCTAACTATGAAAAAAGCAGCATTACTATTAAAAAAATAATGCTGCCTACAAACAATTAGTTTTGCAGAAAATGCTGCTTGAAGAATTCTAGTTGATAATCTAGCGTTAATGGATCATTAAAGTAGAATTCATTTGCGTTTGCCTCATATACATGGTTATTTTTAACCGCTGGAATTTTTTTGTATGTGTCGGTTTTTTGGAATGAGTTATCTTGGTTATTGTATTTGCTCACGATAAGATAGTCGCCGGAAAACTCTGGAAGAACCTCTTGTGATAATGCATAATAACCATCTTTAAGCGCCATCTTTTTTACTTTTTCCGGCATGTTTAATTTCATTTCTTGATAAAGAATTTCTGTACCACGACCCCAGTTATTTCCAAAAACATAAAGTTGTTTGTCGTAGTTTTCAATAACAGAAACGGTAGCATCTTTGCCGATCTTTTCCTTGACTTCTTCTCCGGCACTTTGTGCACGTTTTTTAAAGTCATCTATCCAAGCCTGTGCTTCTTTTTCTTTATTTAATAGTTTACCTATTTCTAAATGCTGTGTTAAATAATCTACTTTTCCGTATGTAAAGATAACGGTTGGAGCAATTTCTTTTAACTTATCTACATTTTTAACATTGTCTAAACCGACAATTAAATCAGGGTTTAATTCAATAATTTTTTCTAGGTTTTCATCCGAAACTTCTTGAACATTTTTTAATTTCTCATCAAAACGCGGATTCATTTTCGTCCAGGAATCTACGCCAACAACGTTCACGCCTAAAGACATCACATTTCCTGCAAAGGATGATAATACGACCACTCTTTTTGGATCTGCCGGAACGTCAACAGGACCATTTTCTGATTGGTATGTAATGGTTTTAGACTCTTCCTTTTTTGAATCGCTGCTTGTTTTTTCTGATGTTTTGTTACCGCATGCGCTAATAACTAACGCTAAGATTAGAATAAATGGGACTAACAGTTTTTTCATAGTTGTTTTCTCCTTTAATTAGATGGTAGGTTAGACACATTGGTTTGTTTGTTCTTGGATCTCTGCCGATTTCAGCATCAATTTGAAATACTTCTTTGAGAACCTCATGGGTAATGACTTCTTCGCAACTGCCAGCTTTCACGACTTCCCCGTCTTTAAGCGCCACAATATAATCGGCAAATCGTGCTGCCTGATTAAGGTCGTGCAGCACCATCACAATCGTTCTTTCCTGTTCTATGTTCAGTTTTTGTAATAGTTCAAGCACTTCAAGCTGGTGAGCCATATCTAAATAGGTGGTAGGCTCATCTAGAAAAATAATATCTGTTTCTTGAGCAAGTGCCATTGCAATCCAAACACGTTGTCTTTGACCGCCAGACAAAGCGTCGACAGGGCGATGTTTAAATTCTTTTGTACCGGTGACTTCAAGCGCCCAGTCAATTGCTTCTATATCCTTTGTCGTTAATTTCCCAAACCCTTTTTGATGTGGGAATCTTCCATAGGAAACTAATTCTCCAACAGTCAACCCCATTACCGCTTCTGGAGTTTGAGGAAGAATAGCCATCTTTTTGGCCAAACTCTTCGTGTTTACTTTTGAAATATTTTCCCCGTCCAAAATAACGGATCCGGATTGATGGGAAATAATACGAGTAATCGCTTTTAATAAGGTTGATTTTCCACATCCGTTTGAACCAATAATTGTCGTGATTTTTTTATCCGGTATTTCTACACAAAGGTCTTTGACAATCAGTTTTTCCCCATAGCCAATGCTTATATCTTCGGTATATAGTCGAACCATTATATTCCTCCTCGTTTTTTATTATGGAAAAAGATGTTTTCTCAAAATTTGTTGTTTTTTACACAAAAAATTGGAGAAGAAGTACTTAGCAGACTGAATACACGTAGACTCCTGTGGGAATGCGAGAAAGACGAGAACCCGCAGGAGCGTATGCGACGAGGAGGCTCGACGCTCGCCCACGGAAAGCGAAGTGTATTCAGTCTGTGATTTTAAAAGCAACAATCTTTACGAAAGCAGTAATTGAGAATGATAATCATTAATGTCTAGTTAAATAGTAATATCCTTTGAATTATCTGTCAATACATGATTGTAAAAAATGATAAAAAGAGATACTATTTATTGAGAATGATAATCAATAACTTTATTATTGAGGAGTGAACGATGATGAAAAGTGCAGAATTATTCGATGTAACGATTATTGGTGGAGGACCTGCTGGGCTTTACTCTGCTTTTTATAGTGGACTTAGAGAAATGAGAACGAAGATCATTGAATATTTGCCACAATTAGGCGGCAAACTGCATTTATATCCAGAAAAAATGATTTGGGATGTAGGTGGCCATGCCCCGCTTCCAGGTGAGAAATTAAGGGAGCAGCTTGTAGAGCAAGGGCTTACTTTTCAACCTGAGGTAATATTAAATACAAAAATTAAGTCCATTTCAAAAAATGAAGAGGGAATTTTTATGCTTGAAACAGAAGCCGGTGAATACCACTACTCCAAAACGGTTATTGTTGCTGTTGGAAGTGGCATCATAACACCACAGAAATTAACGATTGAAGGAGCAGAAAGATTTGAGGTATCAAACTTACATTATACAGTAAAATCGTATCGGCACTTTAAAGATAAAGTAGTTTTAATTTCCGGAGGCGGGAACTCAAGCTTAGATTGGGCGCTAGAATTAGAACCTATTGCGAAAAAAGTATATTTAACTTGTCGGAAAGATGCGATGAAAGGTCATGAAGCAAACGCAACGGAACTATTAAAAAGCTCAGTTGAATGTTTATTTCATACATCTATTACAAAATTAATCGCAATGGATAATGGAAAAGAAATTGCATCAGTTGAGCTGACAAATCATCAAACAAATGAAAGAAGTACTTTAACAGTTGATGAAGTTGTCATCAATCACGGTTACGAAATGGATTCATCATTATTGAAAAATAGTAAATTAGACATTCAAATGCTGGAAGATTTTTATATTGCAGGGAATGCAATGAGCGAAACGTCGATACCTGGAATATATGCAGCTGGTGATATTTTAAAACATGAAGGAAAAGTTCAGTTAATTGCTGGGGCCTTTCAAGATGCTGCAAATGCAGTAAATAAAGCAAAACGGTTTATTGAGCCAGAAGCAGATAAAAGTGCTATGGTTTCTAGTCATAATGATGTTTTTCATGAACGGAATCGGAAAATAATTAGAAAAATGGTCCATAAATAATAGTTTACTTTTTTTAAATAAAGGCTGTGTTAAAGCTAATTGTTGATTTTTATACTTTGTTAATTAGAGCGGAAATCAACAGGCAAGTTAACAGAGACCCCACGCTAATAAAAATTCGCACCATGGCACATGGAAAGAAGCAGTCTCCACATTTATAGCACAGAGCAGCGTGAATACACGAAGACTCCTGCGGGAAAGCGAGACAGACGAGACCCTGCAGGAGCGTAGCGACGAAGCGGCTCGGCGCTCGCCCGCGGAAAGCGTAAGTGTATGCGCGCTGCGGAACTTCTTTTCAGAGTGGCTTAATTAAAAAAGTTTTTTTTATTACTATACTTGTTGTTTTACTTTTACATTGTTAGAATATGTTTATATTTAATGAAAATGATATTCGTTATTAATTACTTTACATAAAGGGGAAAGAAAATGAAAAATAGAAATAAAATAACGGCATTTAGCATCATGTTAGTTATTATCATCTCTTCTTTTTTGGCAGCGTGTGGAAAAACAGAATCATCCAACTCTGATAATAAAGAGAAAAGCAGCGAGGAAACTAGAGTAATCAAACATGAATTAGGAGAAACACCAATTGTCGGCGAGCCGAAAAAAATTGTGGCTCTTGAATTTTCATTTGTAGACGGATTATGGGAGCTTGGTGTAGCGCCTGTAGGAATCGCACATGAAAACGATGATGATGTAGAAGGTTTATTAGGACAAAAAATTAAGTATACTTCTGTTGGAACAAGACAACAGCCAAATCTAGAAGCAATAAGTGCGTTACAGCCTGATTTGATTATTGGAGACTTAAACCGTCATAAAGATATTTATGATGAACTATCAAAAATTGCACCAACTATTATCCTAAAAAGCAGAAATACTTCTTATGAAGAAAACTTAGATTCTTTTAAAACGATTGCAAAAACATTAAATAAAGAAGCAGAAGGCGAAAAGCGTCTTGCAAAACATGCAGAAATCATTGATCAAGTGAAAAAGGAAGTTCCTTCCGATGAAAATAGAAAGATATTGATCGGAGTGTTTAGAGCAGATTCACTAAGTGCCCATGGATCAACATCATTTGGTGGAGAATTATTAGAAAAAATCGGCGTGAAAAATGCTATTCAAGATGCAAAGGAGCCTACATTCAATATTAATTTAGAGCAAATGGTTGAATGGAATCCGGATGTTATCTTTATGGCAGAAGCAGATAAAGCATTGTTGGAAGAGTGGAAAAAGAATCCGCTTTGGAATGAAATTGCTGCGGTAAAAAATAATCAAGTTTATGAAGTAGACAGAGCACTCTGGACTCGATATCGCGGCTTAAAGTCAGCAGAAAAAATTGTCGAGGAGGCAACAGATATATTGTATAATAGCAATTGATGGTCATATTAACCATTTTTAAGAGGCCTATACAATATATTTTACATTTAATTTTGAACTATACAGAGAATGAAAAGTTCAAATAAATCTGTCTCGCTGCATGTAAATGAGCGCCATTTCAAAGCCCTTCATTCAGATCAAAATATGTTGGATTTTTAAGCACATTTAGGTCATGGTAGCATCCGAGGAAGCTGAGGACCGAAGAAAAATTTGCGTTTATAAATACCTTGAGAGTCAGACTAAAATCTGGCTCTCTTATTTATTATTGGCTCTGTTAAACGATAGTGTTAATTATAAGAAGGGAATCTGTGAGACTCCTGCGGAAAGGGAGTGGATTCCCTGACCTTTTGGAAATCAACAATGGAATTTAACAGAGTCTTATTATTAAAGCTATTTTCTAAAAGTTTGTTGTTTTTGAATAAAATAATAAACATGGCTGAAGCACGGAGCAGCCTGAATTCACGTAGACTCCTGCGGGAAAAGCGAGAAAGACGAGACCCCACAGGAGCATAGCGACGAGGAGGCTCGGCACTCGTCCGCGGAAAGCGAAGTGTATTCAGGCTGCGGGTTAAATTTCAACAATCTATACGAAAAGAGTTATTAAATGATAGCCAAGGGAGGTTAATTTTTGAATCAGACTATTCTTAATAAGACGAAATGGAACCTTTTTAGCCTCTATTTATTATTGTTTGTACTTTTGTTTATTGGAATATGTATCAGCGTTTTTATCGGTACGACTTCCATTTCCATATCTACGCTGTTGCAGCAATGGTTGGATCAGGAAAAATCAAAAGAATTGCTCGTTTTTGAAACAATCCGCTTACCAAGGGCGATGCTTGGTGTTATTATTGGGACGAATTTAGCGATTGCAGGTGCTTTAATGCAGGCGTTGACAAGAAATCCTCTTGCGTCTCCTCAAGTTTTTGGAATAAATGCAGGTGCTTCTTTTGTTGTGGTGTTTTCTATTATTTTTCTTCCGAAAATTAATGCTGCAAATCTCGTTTATTTTGCCTTTTTAGGATCCGTTGTAGGCGGTTTTATCGTTTATTCTTTTGCTGCCTCAAAAGAAATGTCCAATATGAAGATTGCCTTAGTAGGAATGGCAGTGCATTTGTTATTATCGTCTTTTACACAAGGAATGCTTATCTTTAATGAGCAAATCTCTAATGTCCTTTTTTGGTTATCAGGAGCGATAAGCGGTGCTACATGGAGTGATGTCAAAATCATATTGCCATGGTCTATTTTCGGCATTGTTTCCTCTATGCTACTAGCAAAATCATTAACGATTTTCCGTTTAGGTGAGGAAACTGCTATTGGGTTAGGGTTGAAAATTCAGGTAATCAAACTAATCACCGCCATCATGGTTGTTATTTTGGCAGGTTCATCCGTTGCGGTGGCTGGATCAGTAGGCTTTATCGGATTGATGATTCCCCATATTGCCAGAAAGATGGTTGGTGGAGATTATCGAAGGGTGATTCCTATTTCCGCATTATGTGGAGCGATTTTATTAACATATGCTGACGTATTGTCACGCTTTATTGCGTATCCTTATGAATCTCCAGTCGGCATTATTACTGCTATTATAGGTGCTCCGTTTTTTCTTTATCTTGCAAGAAATAAGACGAAAAAAGGAGTGTGAACTATGTATAATCAGATGACTAAACGTAAAGTTGCCATTCCTTATATGGTACGTATTGGCATATTGCTATTGCTGCTTATTTCTGCCGCCTATTTGATGATAGGAGTCGGCAGTATTTACATTAATCCTGTAGATACCGCTCTTTATTTTGCAGGAGAAAATCAAGGTGCAGCATTTATTGTAGAAAATTATCGTTTGCCTAGAATAATAATTGCGATGTTAGCTGGCAGCGGTTTTGCTGTTTCTGGTGTTATTTTGCAAAGCGTGATCAGAAATCCTCTCGCTTCACCGGATATCGTCGGAATTACAAAAGGCGCTGGTTTATTTGCTGTCATTATCATTATTTTTATTCCGAGTGTAACTACTTCTATTCTTCCTGTCTTTTCTTTTATTGGGGCTGCCTTTATATGCATCCTTTTGCTAATTATATCGAATAAAATTGGGGCAGAATCCAGTACTATTGCATTAGTAGGGATTGCACTAGGCGCTATATGCCAGGCTATTACAGAATATTTTCTTGTGAAATACCCGTTGCAGGCAAACGACTCACTCGTTTGGTTGGCAGGCAGCATTTGGGGGAAAAGCTGGGAAGAAGTTTACGGACTATTTCCATGGATTATTGTTCTTCTTCCCGTCTCCTTTTTATTATATAAGCAGTTAGACATCTTAAGTTTTGACGAAACAGTTTCAACTGGGCTGGGATTAAAAGTGAAACAGACTAGGTATCATCTGTTAATAATATCGGTAGCATTGGCAGGAGCTTGTGTGGCCGCAATCGGCTCCATTGGATTTATCGGGCTCATTGCTCCACATATAGCCAAGCGGATATTTGGATCAAGCCACCTTTATCTTATACCTGGATCTGCAATAATAGGTGCCCTGCTTTTAGTAGTTGCAGATGGGATAGGAAGAGGGTTGAATCCGCCAGTAGAAATCCCGGCAGGCATCATAACAGCGATTATAGGGGTACCTTACTTTTTATTTCTTATTCGCCACGGTAAAAAGAGAAGTTAATCGTAAAACCAAGTTCACAATTAGAACTTGGTTTTTGTAATGTTGGATATAACAAGAAACGTTAGAAGTCCTTACATTTCGTGAAGTGTAAATGACGGAAAACTATTATATTCACATAAAATTCACAATTACAAAAATTAAAAAGGTTTTAGTATTTTAAAATAATGTTTATTGTTTGATAGCCGCTGAAAACAAGCTGTTTTTCTGGATTGAATAAGAATGTATAGCGGAAAATTGGTTGGTTTTTAACATTTATTTGTTTTATTATAATAATTTTCAGACTTGTTTAATTTGTGAAAAATTGGACTAGACAAATACGAAAGTTTTGTTTTAAAATAGCAAATGTACTTTTAGAAAGGACTATAGTTTGTTCTGAATTGGTGTTATTTTCAGAATACTTAAAAAGATAAATAGAAGAAGGGGAACTGAAAATGAAGAAACAACTAAAAGTTTTATTAACGTCTTCTGTACTTGCGGCAGGTATTTTATCTGGTTGTAGTGCGGGAGGAGCAAACAAGTCATCTGAAGATGAAATTAAGTTAGGAGTAAACTTAGAATTATCTGGAGCGGTTGCTTCTTATGGACAATCACTTGAAGATGGAATTGATCTTGCGATTGACGAAATCAATGAAGCTGGCGGTATTGACGGTAAACAAATCAAACCTGTAAAAGTCGATAATAAATCCGATCTTACGGAAGCTACAAATGGAGCGCTTAAATTAATTACACAAGATAAAGTATCAGCAATTATTGGCGCGGCAACAAGTGGTGATACAGTGGCACAAGTGCAAATTGCAAATGAAAATAAAACAGTTATCTTATCTCCGTCCGCAACTGCACCTAATGTTACGGTAAACAAGGACGGTTCTGTAAATGAGTATGCATTCCGTACTTCATTCATTGATCCTTTCCAAGGAACGATTGCAGCAAACTTTGCATCGAAAGAATTAAAAATTAAAAATGCAGCGATTTTTGCTGATAGTGCAAGTGATTATGCAAAAGGATTGGCAGCTTCTTTTAAAGAAACGTTTAAAGCAAATGGCGGGAATATTGTTTCTGAAGAAGCTTATGTAGCAAAAGATACAGATTTCAGCTCTACTTTAACTCGAATTAAAGCGAAGAAACCAGATTTTATTTTTATCCCTGGTTATTATGAAGAAGTGGGCTTAATCATTAAACAAGCTCGTGAATTAGGCATTACTGTACCGTTTATGGGTGCAGATGGTTGGGATTCACCGAAATTAGTTGATCTTGCTGGGAAAGACGCATTAAATAATACGTATATTACAAACCACTATTCTTCTGAAGATCCAGATGAAAAAATTCAAAAGTTTGTAAGTACGTTTAAAGAAAAGAATAAAGATAAAAATCCTGATGCATTTAATGCACTAGGCTACGATTCTGTTTATTTATTAAAAGATGCAATTGAAAGAGCTGGAAGCACTGATTCGGAAAAAGTAAAAAATGCTTTAGCAGAAACAAAAGATCTTCCTTTAATTACTGGTGTTGTTTCAATTGATAAAAACCATAATCCAATCAAATCAGCAACTATCTTAGAATACAAAGACGGAAAACAGGTGTTTAAATCAAAAATTAATCCGTAAAGTAATTTTAAATCAGAACGTAATGGGGGGAGAATATCCTCCCTATTTTCCATTTTATCCGCAATAAAAGGAATTTTTTTCTGATGGGAATGTTCGTTTAAAAAAGGAGTGAGAAACAAAATGGAATGGCTACAGCAGCTTGTAAACGGTATATCTTTAGGAAGCATCTATGCCTTAATAGCACTAGGATATACAATGGTTTACGGAATTATAAAATTAATTAACTTTGCTCATGGCGATGTGTTTATGGTTGGTGCATTTATCGGATTTTATGCTATTACAGGATGGGGGCTAGGATTTTTCCCTGCTTTAATTTTAGCAATGGTGGCATCTGCATTGTTTGGAATGCTGATTGAACGAATTGCATATAAGAGACTTCGCAACGCAACAAGAATTGCAGCACTTATTACGGCGATTGGAGTTTCTCTGCTTATTGAATATGGAGTGATTTATGTTCGCGGAGCACAGTTAGAAACATATCCAAGCGTTTTGCCAACTAAAACATTTGATGTTTTTGGAGCGCAGATTAGCAGCAAATCATTATTGATTTTAGGCGTATCTGTATTGTTAATGATCATCCTGCAATTTATTGTCCATAAAACAAAAACAGGGAAAGCGATGAGAGCGGTATCTCAAGATATGGATGCAGCTAGATTAATGGGGATCAATGTAGACCGTACTATTTCAGCAACTTTTGCGATTGGTTCTGCATTAGCAGGTGCTGCAGGAGTTATATTTGGCGCTTATTATACAAAAATTGAACCATTGATGGGTGTTATTCCAGGGTTAAAAGCATTTGTTGCCGCAGTATTAGGCGGTATTGGCATTATTCCTGGCGCGATGGTAGGCGGCTTATTATTAGGTGTAGTTGAAACAATTGTCAGTGCATTAGGCTACTCTTTATGGAGAGATGCTGCCGCATTTATTATTCTCATCTTAATTCTTATTTTTAAACCAGCTGGTATATTCGGCAAGAATACAAAAGAGAAAGTGTAGGTGAAGAGAAAATGAAAAAGTCAAAAAGTTTTTGGGTGTTTTTATTCCTCTCTGCGCTTCTTTACGGTGTTATCCAATTTTTTATGAATTCAGGAATAATAGATCCACTATACGGTAATATGATTATTTTAATGGCTATTAATATTATGCTGGCTGTGAGTCTTCACTTAGTAATCGGAATAACTGGCCAATTTTCGATTGGACATGCTGGATTTTTGGCAGTTGGTGCATATGTATCAGCAATCGCGACGATGAAGCTTTCGCTGCCGTTTCCAGTCGCAATTATTGCAGGGGGAATTGTAGCAGCATTGGCAGGACTGTTAGTAGGGATTCCAACACTGCGTTTACGAGGAGACTATTTAGCGATTGCTACGTTAGGTTTTGCAGAAATTATTCGGATTTTCTTTTTAAATATCGATTATGTCGGCGGAGCTGCTGGTATGCAGGTATCACGCCTGGCAACATGGACTTCTACATTTATCTGTTTATTTATTACGATCTTAGTGATCGTGAACTTTACGAATTCCCGTCATGGTCGTGCCGCCATTTCTGTAAGAGAAAATGAGATAGCTGCTGATGCGATGGGCATCAATACTACCTATTATAAAGTAGTTGCATTTGCGCTGGGCTCATTTTTTGCCGGAATAGCAGGAGCGCTGCAAGCACATAATTTTTATATTATTCAACCGACCAATTTTGGCTTCTTAAAATCGTTTGACATTCTTATTTATGTCGTTTTAGGTGGATTGGGAAGCATTTCGGGCTCTATTATCGCGGCTGTATTTTTAACGATTATTTCTACTTTCCTTCAAGAATACCCAGAAACAAGAATGATTATTTATAGCTTAGTTTTAGTAATTGTCATGTTATACCGTCCTAAAGGGTTGATGGGAACAATAGAAATTACCGATTTCTTTAAACGAAAAGGAGGTAGTTCTAATGGCAAAAAATAATCCATTGCTTCATGTTAAAGGAGCAGGTATTCAATTCGGCGGATTAAAAGCAGTTTCCGAAATAAATATGGAGCTTCATGAAGGCGAGTTAATCGGATTAATCGGTCCAAATGGTGCTGGAAAAACAACTACCTTCAATCTGCTTACAGGTGTATATACGCCAACTGAGGGAGATATTTTTTTCAAAGGAAAGCGTCTAAATGGATTAAAGCCATACCAGGTTACACGAAGAGGAATAAGCAGAACGTTCCAAAACATTCGTTTATTTAATGAATTATCAGTATTAGATAATGTAAAAGTTGCGTATCATTCTTTGGCAAAACATTCGATATTAAGCAGCATCCTTCGTCTTCCATCCCATTTTGCCGGGGAAAAAGAGATGGAAGAAAAGTCGCTTGAGTTTTTAAAGATTTTTCAACTAGATAAATATAAAGATGAAAAAGCAAAAAACTTGCCGTATGGACAGCAGCGCCGCTTAGAAATTGCCAGAGCGTTGGCGGCAGGACCGAAGCTGCTTTTGTTGGATGAGCCTGCAGCAGGAATGAATCCGCAAGAAACGCATGAATTAATGGAGTTAATTGCTTTTATTCGCAAACAGTTTAATTTAACGATTCTTTTAATAGAACATGATATGCTACTTGTGATGGGAATATGCGAACGAATTTATGTATTAGATCATGGACAATTAATAGCAGAAGGAACTCCTGAAGTGATCCGTAATCATCCAAAGGTTATTGAAGCTTATTTAGGAGAGGAGGTTGCGGAGTAAATGTTAAAAGTAGAGGATATTAATGTATACTATGGCAATATCCAGGCATTAAAAGGAGTAACGATGGAAGTGAAAGAAGGCGAGATTGTTACCCTTATCGGTGCAAATGGTGCCGGAAAAAGCACGCTATTAAAAACATTATCTGGTTTATTAAAGCCAAAGTCAGGTACGATTCATTATTTAGGAAAATCCATTGCTGGGAAGGCTGCCCAATCGATTGTGAAAGCAGGAATTTCCCATGTGCCTGAAGGCCGCAGAGTTTTTGCTAATATGACGGTGGAAGAAAACTTAGAATTAGGGGCATATTTAAGGAAAGACGCTGCGGAAATTCGCAAAGATTTAAATCGTGTATATGAAATATTTCCTAGGCTGTTAGAGCGTAAAAAACAAGCTTCTGGAACTCTTTCTGGAGGGGAGCAGCAAATGCTTGCAATGGGCCGGGCAATCATGGCACGACCAAAGCTGTTGTTATTGGATGAGCCTTCAATGGGACTAGCTCCATTGTTTGTTAAAACGATTTTTAAAGTTATTGAAGAAATCAATAAAAATGGCACAACGGTTTTATTAGTAGAACAAAATGCCAATATGGCCTTATCCATTGCCGATAGAGCATATGTAATCGAAACAGGACGTGTTGTATTATCTGGAACAGCGGAAGAATTACAAGCAAGTGAAGAGTTAAAGCTTGCATACTTGGGCGGACATTAATAGAGAGGGGTTGTCACATTTAGGTGGCAGCCTTTTTTGTTTATAGAAGGCTGTTTTCGTATAGATTGTTGCTTTTAAACTCGCAGACTGAATACACTTCGCTTTCCGTGGGCGAGCGTCGAGCCTCCTCGTCGCATACGCTCCTGTGGGGTCTCGTCTTTCTCGCATACCCACAGGAGTCTACGTGTATTCAGTCTGCTGAGTACTTCTTCTCCCATTTTTTACGTAAAAAACAACAAACTTTGAGAAAACAGCCGTATAGTAAGAAGCGTTTTCTTATAACACTCCAAATTATTACCAATTATGATGCTGGATGGATGATTCGTTTTTGGAACAAACTAAACGGAAAAGGAGGGAGCAAAATGGTTCAACCGTTGACAGCGAAAGAGCTTGAATATTTGGCAGATTGTATGTCAAATGAAGATTTATTAATTAAACAGGCAATAGTTGCTCTTACACATGTACAAAATCCGGCAGTTCAGCAATTATTTACACAAGCAACGAAGCAGCATCAACAGCATTATCAGCAGCTTTTAACAACGATGCAGCAGCATGTCTCTATCGCCCCAAAAATGCAATAAGGAGAGAAAAACGATATGAATAAACAAACACCAACTATTGGAGATCAAGATATTGTGTACTCTTTTTTATCTGATTTAAAACGTTCTGCCAGAGAATATACAACCGCTACAACTGAATCCAATTGCCCAGAAGTACGTCAAGTATTTGAGCGGCTTCTTCAAGATACTTTAAAGATTCAAGATCGAACATATCAACTGATGTCACAGCAAGGCTGGTATAATACATCATCCCCTGTATTAAGTGCAGAAATTAATAAACAAATTAATACGTATACACAAACGCAGATGCAAACGAATCAAATGCTTCAGCAAAATGTAGGCATGTAAATAGTAGGAAAGATAAAACAGCAAATAATCTTCTGTTATTATGTTGAAATAATAAAACAGGGGAGAGTTGCTGTTTTTTATACATCAAGGCTTTTTTCATATAGATTGTTGTTATGTAACCCGCAGCCTGATTACACTTCACTTTCCGCGGACGAGTGCCGAGCCTCCTCGTCGCTATGCTCCTGTGGGGTCTCGTCTTTCTCGCTTTTTCCGCAGGAGTCTACGTGTATTCAGGCTGCTCAGTGCTTCAATCATGTTTGTTATTTTATTCTAAAACAACAAACTTTGAGAAAACAGCCTACATCAAAAATGAAACCAATCTTTGCTGAAAATTTTGACAACCCTCTGAAATGAAGTTATTTTAAAGAAAAGAAAATTTAAACAGTCAGGAAAGAGATAATGAAATCATTTACTTCTAATGTAATAAGAGTTATTCAATCTATTCCAGCGGGGAAGGTAATGACATACGGACAAATTGCTAAAATAGCTGGAAGCAGCCGTGGTGCAAGACAGGTTGTCCGGATTTTGCATGCGATGAGCAGTAAATATGAGCTTCCTTGGCATAGAGTGATTAATGCAAGTGGAAAAATCTCCATTCAAAATGAAGAAGCAAAAATGTTGCAAAAGCAATTGTTAGAAGAAGAAGGAATTGTTTTTGAAAAAAACGAACAGATTTCTTTGCAAACATACATATATGATCCAGTAGAACTTATGGAAGAATCGCAACTACATAACGATCCTAATTAAATGGAGGGGAAAAATTTGCAAAATGTGTTTTCGAAAGAAAGATTATTAAAAGATATCGGCAAGTGCCAACCATTTTCAGGAATAGATCCAGAGGAACTGGCAGAAAAGTTAGCAGCATTAGTGGAAATTGGTAAAACAGATAAAGGCGGAGTCACACGTTTCCCGTATACAGATGAAGAGAAAAAGGCAAAACATCTTTTTAAAAATTGGATGGAAGAAATAGGACTTCAAGTAAGGGAAGATGCAGTTGGCAATATATTTGGACGGTTGGAAGGAGAGGAGCCTGATTTGCCAGTCGTCTTAACAGGCTCTCATTTAGACAGTGTACCGAATGGAGGGGCATTTGATGGTCCTCTTGGGTGTTTAAGTAGTTTATTCGCAATAAAGTCTATTATCGACAACGGTCAAAGCATAAAAAGATCAATCGAACTTGTTGTATTTGTAGATGAAGAAGGCTCTCGATTTAAAAACGGCATCTTTGGCAGCCGTGTCATGATGGGAGAAGTTGAGGTTAGTGAACTTACAGACTTTCAAGATGAGAACGGTGAAGTTTTGTATAACACCATGAAAAATAGTGGGTACGATCCGGATAAATTAGATAGCGCTCATCGCCCAAGCAACGACATTTATGCATTTTTAGAGGTGCATATTGAACAAGGAAAAAAATTAGAGACAGAACAGAAAAATATAGGAGTAGTAAGCGGGATTGCAGGGCCAGCGATTATTTTATTTACTTTCATTGGACAAACAGATCATGCAGGAAATACACCGATGGAATCTCGAAAAGATACGGTAGCAGCCGCTGCTGAATTTATTTTAGAGGTGGAAAAGGCGCCAAGAAAATTCAGTAAAACCGCCGTTGCAACAGTTGGCAAAATGCATGTTTATCCAAATGGCACAAATGTCATAGCAGGAAAAACAGAAATTGTTTTGGATGCAAGAGATGTGGACGAACAAGCAAGAGAAGAAATGCTTGTTTATTTAAAGGAGACAGCAGAGAAAATAGCTAAAAGCAGACAGCTTACCGTTGAAATTCAGGACGGGCTTAAAATCTCTCCAGTTATCATCCCAGATAAAATAAAAACAATCATTAGCAATGCAGCAGAAGTAAGTAGATTAACAACCATGTCTCTTCCGAGTGGAGCTGCCCATGACGCAATGACCCTTGGGAAATACGTACCATCCGGGATGATTTTTGTACCTAGTTTAAACGGGAAAAGCCACTCACCGGAAGAATGGACATCTTTGCCTGATTGCGTAAATGGAGTACAAGTATTAAAAGAATCACTAACAGTACTAGCAAATGAATAAATAGAGCCTAAAACGAAAAAGACTGTAGGCAAACTCCCCTAAATGGGGGGTGCTACAGTCTGAAATGAATCTAAATAAATGTTCGTTCTTATTCATGTACCGGAGTCATTATTCCTTTTAACACCTTTACAGAATGATCAAATTTTTCTTGTTCTTCTTTGTTTAATTCAATTTGAACGATTTCACGAATTCCATCGCGGTTAATAACAGCTGGAACACCAATGTATACATCCTTATGTCCATATTCTCCATTTAAATAAGCAGATACTGGTAAAATAGAGTTTTCGTTATTTAAGATTGCTTTTGTAATGCGAACAAGTGACATGCCAATTCCATAATAGGTTGCCCCTTTTCTTTCAATAATATGGTATGCTGCATCACGAACATTTACAAAAATTTCATCTAAGTCTTCTTGTCTGAATAGAGGGTTTTTGCTTAATAATGTTTCAATGCTTTCTAAACCAATAGTCGCACGGCTCCATACCGGCAATTCTGTGTCGCCATGTTCCCCAATAATGGAAGCGTGTACGTTTCTAGTATCCACATCAAAGTATTCACCAAGCATATAACGAAGTCTTGCACTATCTAAAGTTGTTCCAGAACCGATTACTTTTTCTTTTGGCAAGCCAGATTCTTTCCAAGTAACATAAGTTAAAATATCAACTGGATTTGTAGCGATTAAGAAAATGCCGTTAAATCCACTATCCATCACATTTTTAATGATTTGTTTAAAGATTGCTGTGTTTTTGGCTACTAAATCTAGACGAGTTTCACCTGGTTTTTGCGGCAATCCTGCAGTGATAACAACTAAGTCAGCAAGGCCACAGTCTTCATATTGACCATTCCAAACTTTTACTGGTGATGGAGCGAATGGAATACCGTGGTTCAAGTCCATTGCTTCTCCTTCTGCTCTTTTTTCATTTACGTCTATTAACACTAATTCCTCTGCTACTCCTTGGTTAATAAAAGAATAAGCGTAGCTGCAGCCAACTGCCCCAGTACCAATTAATACAACACGATTAATAGCTTGTTTTTTCATAATAAATCTCTCCTTATTTTAAAATTAATATATTAGAATAACAACCAACTGACGAAACCAAGAATGACAAGTAAACATAAGCTGTATTTAATTGTCACTTTAAATAAGTCACTTTCTTTTCCCGCTAATCCAACTGCAGCAGCTGCAACAGCGATAGATTGAGGGGAAATCATTTTAGCCATTGTGCCTCCTAGAACATTGACTGCAACCATCGTTTCAGGTGCAATACCAATTTGTGTAGCTGTTACAGATTGAAGTGGAGCAAATAAAGAACCACTGTTTACAACAGAACCTGTTAAGAATACACCTAACCAACCTAATACCGGTGCAAATATTGGAAATATAGCACCAGTTGATGCAAAGGCTAACCCAAGTGTGGAAGACATACCAGAGTAAGTACAAATATAAGC
This sequence comes from Niallia yueguangensis, assembly GCF_052663115.1. Lineage (NCBI taxonomy): Bacteria > Bacillati > Bacillota > Bacilli > Caryophanales > Bacillaceae > Niallia > Niallia yueguangensis. Next base: position 187,758 of record NZ_JBQTCX010000006.1, on the reverse strand, counting down.
AAATGCAAGTACACTACAAATAGTTAACACAGGTGATAATAATTCTTTTGCTGTTTCTTTGGCAGTTTCCACTAACAATATTTTACTACAACGGAATAAGATGCTTGCAACTATTATGGTTATAATAATGGCTGTTGTTGTAGATGAAAATAAATCTAGTTTAAACACAGCGGCATATGGTGTTGCTTCTGGTACAATCGGTGAAAGCTTTATCACATTATTATTTAAAAACGGAATTGGAAGCAGGAATACTAGTTTTTCCAAAGGTCCGCCAGCAATAAATAAGTTTTTGACAAAAGATAAATTGAATAATGTCACACAAATTGTTAAAAAGATAAATGGCAGCCAAGCAAAAGCGATTGTTCCAAGTGAATATTTATTGGTGCTTTCCACTTCTTTTTCTTTATTAATGCGGAATATTTCTTTTGGTTTCCATTTCTGCAAGAATAGAGCAAGTGCAATCAAACTAACGATTGCTGCAAAAATATCAGCCAACTCAGCTCCTATAAAATAAAGTACAACTGCTTGTGTTACAGCAAAGGAAATACCAGAAACTAAAATCGCTGGGAATGTTTGTCTAATTCCTTTAAGTCCGTCAATGATAAAAATTAATAAAAAGGCTACTATTATACTGATAAATGGTGTAATAAGAGCTGTATATCTGCCTACAACAAGTCCATCTAAACCAGTTAGAAGGGCTGGAACAGTTACGGGAATACCCATTGCTCCATATGCTCCGCCGGCAATATTTGCGATTAAGCAAAGGCTGGCTGCATAGATAGGTTTAAATCCAAGTCCAACTAATATAGCTGCTGTGATTGCAACAGGTGCGCCGAATCCTGCAGCTCCCTCTAGAAATGCTCCAAATGAAAATGCTACAATAAGAACTTGCAAGCGTTGATCTGCTGTTATAAAAGAAATACTATTTTCAATAATGGCAAACTTACCTGTTTTTACTGTTATTTTATAGAGAAAAATAGCAGCAAATACTATTGATGCAACTGGCCATATACCAGCTAATGCTCCATATACCGCAGACATTAACACTAATACAGCGGGCATTTTATAAATAAAGATTGCAACGATTCCAGCAACAATAATGCTGTACAGTCCTGCAATATAACCTTTTAATTTAAATACAGTCAGCATTAAAATAAAGAATATAATTGGAATAGCTGCGACTACTGCTGAGATCCATAAATTATTTAAAGGATCATAAAGTTGATTCCAAACAGTCATGTGAATTCCATCTCCTTTGAAAAATTAAATTGTTACTTTGATACTGTTAGTATAATCGATAGTTTGTGAAATGAATCACAAAAATGTGTCTGTTTTGTGAATTGAACAAATAAAACGCTTTCTTAAAATTGATGTGTTCACATTTTCGCCACATTGTTAAATGTTCAAAAAAGGAAGTTAGGGCGAAAAGGGTTGAGGTGTGGAAGTCACGAACTGAAGCATAGGCGGTGCTATGATTACGAGGATTTTTTACATAACCTCTACCATGTATGATCAATCAATAGATAGAAAAGAGGCATCATCGTTAGCTTCTTCAAAATATAATGATTTATACAGTGTTCAAAAAAACTGATGGTTATGAGTAAGTACATATATATAAAGAATGCAGTGAACAAATATTTCAAACCTATCCAAGTCAATGTTTCCGCGAAAGGAGAAAGAATCCCGTGTTATTTACGATAATTCCGCGAAACAACGGATTCATTCTAACTGGTAATAAAATTAGATTGACACGGAAGAAGTATATTAGGTAAAGTAAGGGTAATTAAATAGGAAATCCACTAGGGGAGCCATTTGGCTGAGACAATTTTTTTGGACCCTTGGAACCTGATCTAGTTCACACTAGCGTAGGAAAGTGGAGTCGGCAAATTAAGATTAAATGTACATTTATTAGATAAAAAGCCACTCCATTACAGGGGTGGCTTTTTTGTTGGATAAAAACTCAAATAAGAACAATACGAGGAGGAAAAAACATTGAAGTTTTCACAACAATTACGCAAGGAAGCAGATAGCATTTTTCATGCTATATTTGAACATCCATTTGTTCAAGGAATCGCAAAAGGAGATTTAAAGGCAGAGCAGCTTATTCATTATGTAAAACAAGATTTTGAATACTTAAATTCCTTTATTCAAATTTATGGAACAGCTATTTCCAAATGTGACAACAGAGAAGATATGGAAATGTTTAATGAACAAATTTCCTTTATTTTAAAGAGTGAAATTCACCCACATAATAATTTTTGCCAAGTAGCAGGCGTTTCATATGAAGATTTGCAAGGTTTTCCACTGTCGCCATCTTCTCATCACTATATTCGCCATATGCTTACTGTTGCACAGCACGGTTCAATTGCTGATATTATCGCGGTGTTATTGCCATGCCCTTGGACGTATTTAGAGATTGGAAAAAAACTGTTGAAAGAAGTGAACCCAGAACCATCTCATCCATTTTACGACTGGATCCATTTTTATGGAGGAAGAGATAGTATGGATACTCTTACAGATAAGTTTTGTGCTCGTTTAGATGAATTAGTGGAACATGCAAGTGAGGAAGAAAAGGAAAAAATGAAAGAATATTATTTATTAAGCTGTCAGCTTGAATATAAGTTTTGGGATATGGCCTATACATTAGAAGATTGGCCGGTAAAAATGGGGGTTGCTAACGTATGAATTGGAAAATAAAAGAGGTTGTCTTATTAGTAGTATTATCTGTTGCTTGTGGTGTTGTATATCTTGGATGGTCGACATTATGGCTTCCTATTTCGGGACTTGTTGGACCGGTGGGCGCTGAGTTTATGTTTGGAATATGGGTCATTGCCAGTCCAATTATTGCTTATATCATTAGAAAGCCTGGAGCTGCGCTGATTGCGGAAGTAGCTGCTGCAGCTGTTGAGCTTTTTACAGGCAGCCATTTTGGTTTAGGGGCATTATTAATTGGTATTTTCCAAGGAATAGGATCAGAAATAGCTTTTGCGATTTTCCGTTATAAAAAATACAATGCACTTGTTCTAATGCTTTCTGGTGCATTCGCAGGGATTGTCAGTATGGTTTATGCAGTAATAGCATATGGATTTAACTATTATACAACAGGGGTTTTAATTGCTACACTTGTCATTCGAATTGTTAGCGGTATGCTCTTAGGTGGTTTATTAGGAAAAGTAATTGTCGATGTTATCGCGAAAACAGGTGCTTTGAATCAGTTTGCGATTAAACAGCAACAACGCAATAAGGATGATCAAAATGACTTCGTTGTTAGGATGTAATCACCTTTCTGTTCGCTTTTTTAACCAAAAAGAGAAAGTCTTGGAAAAAATAACTGTTTCTTTTCAAGAAGGAGAAAAGGTATTAATTCTCGGTCCCAGCGGAAGCGGGAAATCTACCTTGCTGTCTGTGTTTGCCGGCATTATTCCAGAGCATATTGAAGCAGAAGTTAGTGGAGAAGTGACTAGAAAACAAAATATCGGCGTCATGTTTCAAGATCCAGACGCTCAATTTTGTATGCATCGTGTAGACGAAGAAATAGCGTTTAGTTTAGAAAATAGAAACGTTCCAAGAGAAGAAATGGACGATATTATTGTGAATATGTTGGAGCTTGTCGGGTTAGATATTGACCCGACTACGCTTATTTCTACATTATCTGGTGGAATGAAGCAGCGTTTAGCATTAGCCTGTTTGTTGGCGTTAAAGCCAGATGTTTTATTTTTTGACGAGCCAACCGCACAGCTGGATCCGTTAAGCCGGATGGAAATATTTACATTGTTGAAAGAGACAGCAGAAAAAACGAAGCAAACGATGATTTTTGTCGAACATGTATTAGATGGCTGCATAGAGTGGATGGATCGTGTTATTTTGTTGAATTCAAATGGACAGATCATTGCTGATGGAAAACCTGCCGATATTCTCATAAATTACGAAGCGCAAATGGATGAAGCAGGGATATGGAAACCGAAAATTTTTCCTCATACATGGCAGGATATTATCCAAGATGAACAACATCCTATTTCGAAAAAGCTGATTGAGCAGCTGGAAACAAGGCAAAATAAATCAAGTTGCAAAAAAGAAGAAACAGCTCCCGTTATTGAAATAAAAGATTTGGCTATTCAATACGGAAAAAAGCCGGTGCTTCAACATATCGATACAACCATTCATAAAGGTGAGTGGGTTTCTATCATTGGGAAAAACGGCAGTGGAAAAAGCACCTTTTTAAAAGCAATCGCTCAATTATTGAAAAGAAAAAGCGGAGACATCCGGATACATGGCAAAGAACTAAAACGATGGTCTGATAAAGAGCTTTATAAAACGGTAGGATTTGTTTTCCAAAATCCTGAGTTGCAGTTTATTAATCAGACTGTATTTGAAGAAGTCGCTTTTTCTGGGAGGCAGCAGAAGTGGAGTGAAGAAGAGATCTTCACACAAGCAACGAGTATATTAACAGAATTCGGGTTAAAAAAGCATCGTGATTTTCATCCATTTACATTAAGCTTTGGACAAAAAAGACGGTTGAGTGTTGCAACGATGCTGCTTTTAGATCAGGATATTCTGCTACTAGATGAGCCAACGTTTGGCCAGGATAGAAAATCAGCGCAGCAGCTGCTTGATCTATTAAAAAGGAGACAAGAAGAAGGAACGACCATTGTGATGGTAACGCATGATATGGATATAGTAGACCGTTATTCTGATAGAGTTATCTTGTTTGAAAATGGGGGAATTACTTATAATGGCGATCCATTTTCCTTCTTTCAAACTGCGACTTCTATGAAAAACTCCAGTATTCTTCCACCTCTTCCATACAAATTTTTAATGGAACGAAAGGGGGAGAAACATGTTAACGGGCAATCAATCTTATCTATCCACCCTTAACCCAACGATAAAATTAGCAACGCATCTTATCCTTATGTGTTTGTTAATGGCGATAACAAATCCGTTAACGACACTGGCGATTTGGATTTTTACGCTTATTATCGGAATTAGTATTGGCGGCTGGAGGGCTCCATATTTAGTAAAAGTGTTATTGCCTTATACGATCTTTTTTGTGCTTACCTTTTGGATGATAGCAGCGTTTGGCAAAGGGGACCATGTCCTAATGGAATGGGCATGGTTTCGCATCACAGAAGAGAGTGTAAGGAACGGACTAACAATCGCGCTGCGTATGTTTGGATTTGTCACAATCAGTTTATTATTTACTTCAACAACAGATTTAAATTTATTTGTCATGAGTCTTATCCAACAATGCAAATTATCGCCAAAATGGGCGTATGGCTTTTTAGCTGGATTTCGCTGCATTCCGATGTTTCAAGCAGAACTAGCGCAAATAAAGGACGCCCATCGAATTAGAGGATATAAGCATCATGGCAGCTGGAGAGCGTTTATGCGGTATATGGTTCCACTGTTATTACAGGCGATTCGCAAATCAGAAAGAATGGCAATTGCGATGGAAGCACGAGGATTTACAGGAACAAGGGAACGAACCTATTACCGATCCCCAACGGTTTCTAAACGAGACTATGTTTATTTTGGTGCAGTATTGATGATAGCAGCTCTTATAATATATATAGTATAAAGTTAAGTTGCATGAAAATTAGAGGATGTAAAAAGCAGTTTATCCCTTTATCCGAGGATAGACTGCTTTTTTTCATTAGGCTATTTTCTCAAAATTAGTTGTTTTTTACATGAAAAATTGAAGAAGAATTACTCAGCAGACTGAATACACGTAGACTCCTGTGGGAATGCGAGAAAGACGAGACCCCACAGGAGCGTATGCGACGAGGAGGCTCGACGCTCGCCCACGGAAAGCGAAGTGTATTCAGTCTGCGAATTTAAAAGCAACAATCTATACGAAAACAGCCTTTCATCAAGAAAGAATATTAAATCGTAATAATTACAATTTACAAACGGTAGAATATATATTACGATAATCAAGATAAAAATAAATGTTTATCATTAAAAAGAGAGATAGGTGGAAAAATGACTCACCGTTATTATTTATCTTTAGCATTACCGCTGATTTTTGCTACTATTACCGTTCCGCTGCTAGGTGCAGTGGACACTGCCGTTGTTGGACAGCTCCCTAATCCTGCTTATATAGGTGGTGTAGCAGTAGGAACCGTCATTTTTAATACGATGTATTGGCTATTTGGCTTTCTTCGTGTCAGCACTTCTGGGTTTGCAGCACAGTCTTTAGGGGCAAAGGATCCTTTTCAAAGTGCAATGGCGTTTATTCGTCCGCTTTGCTTAGCAATTATTATTGGACTGTTTTTTATCATCCTGCAAAAACCTATTTTGCAAGCTTCTTTACATCTTCTTGGGGTACAGGGAAAAATAAAGGAACTTTGTGCTGTTTATTACCATATTAGAGTATGGGGAGCTCCTTTTGCGCTAATGAATTATGTTGTAATTGGCTGGTTATTAGGGATGGCTCACATAAAACAAACAGTGACCATTCAATTATTAATGAATATCTTTAATATCATCATGGCAGTTGTACTTGTTTTGGTGTTTCATTTAAATGTGGCTGGAGTAGCATTTGCAACGCTTTCAGCAGAAATAGTGGCATTTGGCATAGGCGTTTTTATTTTAACAAAAAATAAGAAATTACGTTTAAATTATTCTTGGAAAGAATTAGCATCTCATTTATCCGATCGAGAACCTTTAAAAAAAATGTTTATCGTCAATCGGGACTTATTTATTCGCACCATTTGTCTTTTAGCTGTGTTTAATATTTTTACAGCAAAAGGGGCTGCATATGGTGAATTAGTATTGGCTGCAAATGCTATTTTAATACAAATTCATTATATAATGGCGTATCTTTATGATGGTTTGGCCAATGCTGCTAGCATCTTAACTGGGAAAGCTGTTGGAGAGCGGAATAAAGATTTATATCAAGCTACAGTCAAAAAAGCCTATCAATGGTCTATTCTTTTCTCCATTACGATAGCTATTTCTTTTTTTATTGGAAGAGAAGCAATCATTCCTCTTTTTACTGTAGTGGATGAAGTAATTAATCTCGTACATCAATATGAATGGTGGCTTGTACTTTTTCCTCTTTGTGCTTGTTTAGGTCTTGTTCTTTACGGTGTCTTTACAGGAGCAACGGAAGCAGGTTTAGTAAGAAATAGTATGATTGGATCTATCCTGATCTTTTTAGCTGTACTTTTTCCTGCAACGTACTTTTGGGGAAATCATGGCTTATGGTTTGCGTTTATTATGTTTAGTCTATTTCGCTCTATCTTATTGGTTTTGTATATGCCGAAGCTTTCACAAAGACTTGCTTTTATGAAAGAGGAATAATATTATAATATATTTTCCATACTTATTAAAAACTGTTCATATAAGTTCATGTTCAAAAAGGAGGATAACTAGAGCGGAGAAGTTCGAAGTAACGAAGAGATTTGCAAGCTTTTGTTCCCGGTCTTTTTGAACACCACCTATAAAAAATGGGAGAAGCAGTACTCAGCAGACTGAATACACGTAGACTCCTGTGGGAATGCGAGAAAGACGAGACCCCACAGGAGTGTATGCGACGAGGAGGCTCGACGCTCGCCCACGGAAAGCAAAGTGTATTTAGGCTGCGCGTTTAAAAGCAACAATCTTTACGGAAACAGCCAAAAAATAAAAGGATGACAAGCGATTGAAAGATAAGAATATTGAGCAAAGAAAGTCAGAGCATATTGAAATATGTTTATATAACAATGTTAACAGCAGCGGAATCACTAATGGTTTGGAGAACTATTATTTTATTCATCAAGCTTTGCCAGAAATAGATTTTCAGGAGATTGATATTAGTACAGACTTCTTAGGAAAAAGGCAGCGCACACCTTTTTTAATCAGCAGTATGACAGGCGGCACGAAAAAAGCCTATGAAATAAATAAAAATTTAGCTGCAGCAGCAGAAGAAAATGGCTGGGCACTGGCATTAGGATCAACAAGATCTGCGTTGGAAAAAGAGGATATGGCATATACTTTTCAATTAAGAAAATATGCACCAACCACTCCGATTATAGCGAATTTAGGTGCGGTTCAGCTCAATTATGGATACGGGATAGAGGAATGTCAAAAAATTATTGAGCTGACAGAAGCAGATGCTCTAGTACTGCATTTAAATTCGCTGCAGGAAGTAATCCAAACAGAAGGAAATACTAATTTTAAACAATTATTGTTGAAAATTAAGAAAGTTTGTTCAAACATACAAGTCCCTGTCGGCATAAAAGAAGTAGGCTGGGGAATCAATGGCCAGCTGGCTAAGCGCTTAATGGATTGCGGCATCCAATTTGTAGATGTAGCTGGGGCTGGAGGAACCTCATGGACAGAAGTGGAAAAGCACCGCTCAACAGACTCGTTAAAAATACTCGCAGCACAAGCATTTGCCGATTGGGGAATACCAACTGCGGAATGTATTATTGATTGCAGAAAAGAAAATGAGTCAGGCGTACTTATTGCAAGCGGCGGTCTGCATACAGGCGTAGATGCAGCAAAGGCGCTTGCGTTGGGTGCGAATATGGTCGGATTTGGAAGAACGATATTAAAAGATGCGGTTGATTCCAAAGAGAAACTGCTTCAAACGTTTAATAGAATCGAATTTGAGTTGAAATTAGCGATGTTTGGTATAGGAGCAGAATCGTTAAAAAATATACACAGGTCTTCATTGAAGAAAAAATAAATGGGATGGCTTTCGTAAAAGAAAGCTATCCCATTTTTAAATATTAGAATTATATGTCTTAAGTTAGATAAGTGTCTAGCTTCAGCGCCTAGCCCCTGTGAAAGATAACCTCTTGTCTCTAAAAGTAAAATACACTTTTTGAGACAAGAGAACATTTTTCTTCGGGGCTGGTCAAGGCGCTTACGCTTTTCTTGTTTTACTATGCCGCCACATTAGAAATAAAAAGTACGGTGCACCAATTATCGATGTTATTAATCCAGCAGGTATTTCAATTGGTGGAAACAGTCCTCGGCCAAGAGAATCTGCAATCAGCACCATTAAAGCGCCGATAAGCAAAGATGTTGGGATAGAATAAATATGCTTGGAACCGACGAGTTGTCGTGCGATATGGGGGCTGATTAAGCCGACAAAACCAATCATTCCTGCAGCTGCTATACTTGCACCAGTTAAAAGGACGGCTGACAGAAGCAAAAGAATCTTCATCCATTCAACTCTTAGACCCAGCCCAACAGCTGTCTGCTCCCCAAGCAACAATAAGTCGAGGGATTTCGACAAGAACAGTACAAATAACACAATAACAATAACCCAGGGCAAAATAAACAGCACTTGTTCCCATGTTCTTCCGAATAAACTGCCATTAAGCCATAAAAGAGAGCTTTGCACATTCGTTTTTATTGCTAATAAGCTTAGCTGAACGGCAGCGCTGCAAAAAGCACTTATAGATACCCCAACAAGAGCAAGTCTAGTTAAGTCTAATCCATTTTTATAGGCAATCACATAAACAGCAAGCGCAGCTAATAACCCGCCAATAAATGCCGCCATTCCAGTATAGGCAATATTTAAGCTCGGAAAGAGAAGAAAAAGACTTACAGCACCAACACTTGCACCCCCGGATATCCCTAATGTATCAGGAGCAGCAAGGGGGTTTTGCAAGACGGTTTGCGCAATAGCCCCAGCGATGGCTAAACCGCCGCCAACAAATAAAGCTAACACAATTCTTGGCATTCGATAGTGAAGGATAATATAGGATTCATTATCACTGCCTAGTCCGAAAAGAGCCAGTATAACAGATGAAGGGCTGATAGGAACAGCTCCTAATCCAATATTCATAATGGATATCAGCAGAAGCAGTATAAACAAAATAACAATAATAAAGATTGGATGAACAGTTTTTAATAAGTTTTGCATTAGGCTTTTTGTCCTTTTTTAGAAGATAATAAAGTATCAAATTTTAGAAGTTAGATAAGTGTCTAGCGCAAGCAGCCAGCCCTTGTGAAAAATAACCCTTTGCCTCTAAAAGTAAAAAGCACTTTTTGAGTCAAATGAACATTTTTCTTCAGGGCTGATCAAGGCGTTTACGCTTTTCTATTTTTCCTTGCTAAATAAATGAAATACGGTGTACCAATTAAAGCCGTCACAATTCCAACTGGTGTTTCAGATGGAAAAGAAATAAACCGGGAAAGCACATCGGCAATTAACAGCAGGTTTGCACCAAATAAAGCACTTAGAGGCAGTATTTTTCGATAATCTACTCCAACTAAAAAACGGACGACATGTGGAACGATTAAGCCGATAAAACCAATTGGCCCTACTGTTGCTACGGTAGATCCTGCCAATAAAACGACTAAAATAATCACCAATACCTTTATCAAAATAATACGTTGTCCAAGCCCTTTTGCAACATCATCTCCTAAAACTAATAGAGACAGGGAGCTTGCTAATAGAAAGCTAGAAAGAAGGGCGATAAAACTAATTGGAAACAGCAATTGTACATCTGCCCAAGTTGTACCTGCAATCATGCCTGCAAGCCAAATCAGGATATTATTGATCGAATCCTCGTTAAATAATAATAATGATTGAGTGCCTGAAGAGAATAGTGCTTGAATAGCGATGCCTACTAACGCAATCTTTACTTCTATTGCTCCTCCTTTAAAAATAAAACTCATCATAAAAATAAGAGAAGCCGCCACTAAACCACCTAAAAAACCACTTCCAATCAGTGCGTAGCCTGTTACAGCAGGAAATAAAACGGTCATTAATACAATCACAAACGATGCACCGGCGTTAATGCCTAACACGCTGGGAGAAGCTAATGGATTTCTTGTGATGCCTTGCATCATTGCTCCTGCAACAGATAAATTTGCGCCAACTAATATCGTGATCAGTAATCTTGGAAGTCTAATATCATGCAGAATAATGGAGAGCTCTGATTCGTCAGGAGAAAAAAGATGATCGAAAATTGAATGAATTGTATAAGAGTAAGCTCCTAATTTTAAAGAAAAATAGGAGGCTATTACTAAAATAATCAAACCAATGAAGCTGATGAAAAATACATTTTTATTAACATTATGCAATCGTGATACACCTCAAATAAGAATGGTTAAGCAGTTGTTCAAAAAGTCCGGGAATCATAGCTGTCGAATCTCTTCGCCTGAGTCGTCACTCCAGTCCTCACGTAGCACTACCTACGCTCCGGGCTTCGTGACTTCCGCGCCTCGACCTTCTCCGCTCTGATTTTCCTCCTTTTTGAACACGCACTTTAAGCGAATTTGGCTTACTTATTATGCACAAAAATATGTTTAAATTCTTCCATTCTATCATTTATTGCCGTAAGACTGCGTCTTCTTGACCAGTCATTGTGGTTTACTTCATATACGTTTCCAGCTTGAACAGCTTGGAGCTTGTTCCATAATTTATCATTTTTTAGTGATTCTTTAATGGATGGCTCGTCCTCATTTATAGAAATAATTAAGGTTTCAGGGTTTATAGTTAATAATTGTTCAACGGTCATCTCTTTCGACGTTTCCTTTTCATCAACAAACGCATAGGGAAGACCAATAGTAGTAAAAAAGCTTGGTGTGAAAAAAGAACTAGTTTGTACTTCGAAAATTCCTTCGCTAAACCCGGCGATCAGCACATCCTTATCTGCTGATTTTATATTATCTTTTAATTGCTGTACATTATTTTCGTGTTCTTCGATTAATTTCTTTCCTTGCTCCTCTTTCCCTAATGCTGTTCCAATCGATTTCGTATTTTTTAGGACAGTGGAATAATCTGCGGCATCATCTTTTAATGCTACAGTTGGTGCTATATTGGATAATTCTTTATAAATGCTTGCATGTCTATCGCTATCTGCAATAATTAAGTCAGGATTTAAGGTGCGAATTACTTCTAAATTTGGCTGTGCTCGTGTTCCGACAGAAGTATACCCTTTAATCTTATCATAAATATTTTTTGCAATTCGCTCTGGGCGGTCATCATCTGCTACGCCTACAGGAATAACATCAAATGGAACAACAGTTTCTGTTAAGCCAAGCTCTAATGTAACCACTCGTTTTGGATTTTCTGGAACATCTGCTGTTCCGAGCTCATGGCTAACGGCTGTTGTTTTTTTGCTTTTTGTTGTATTATCCTTATCATCTTCTGCATTTCCGCAAGCAGATAGGATGAAGATAAAACAAAGAAGTATACTATAAGACCATTTTCTTTTTAATACAGCTTTCATTTGCATTCCCCACTTTTTCTATATTCTCATTAACAACAATGATAATCATTTTCATATAGGGAAGTCAACAGAATTTTAGGACTTTAATAACTTGTGTTAAATGAATATTCGAAATTTTGACGAATTTTTTACACGAAGTAGTAAGATATGAATAGTAAAAAACCATGGAGAATTTATTCACCATGGTCTTAGTCTTTCATTAAATATGTTCTTTTACAGTGTGTTTCACGCGAATTCTTTCCCAAGGTTTTGAAAGCCATCTCTTGCAAGCGAAGCAGCCTCTAAACCATTCATCCATTCCTTGTGCAATCCAAACTCCTAACAAGCCTAGGCCCAATTGAACACCTAATGCATAACTAAGCGCAACAGATATTCCCCACATAGAAATGATGCCAATAACGATAGGGAAACGAACATCACCAGCCGATTTTAAGGAACTCATTAACACAATATTCATTGCTCTACCAGGTTCCGTAAGAGCTACTGCCCATAATATAGGTAAACCAATTGCGATAATTTCGTAATTATTGGTAAACAGTTTTAATATGGGAGCACCAATCAGTGCCATTGCTAATGAAACAACTGCAGAAGCAACCATCGCAATTTTTAATGTTTTCACTCCTCGTTTCAAAGCTCGTTCATATTGTTTCCCGCCAATATAACGAGCAACTAAAAGCTGCGTTCCTTCTGCAATCGCTAAGGTAAATAAAAAACAAACCATCGAAATATTGGTGATATACACTCTGGCAGCTAACGAAGCATCTCCTAAAGAAGCAACAATAGCAGTAATTACTAATTGGGAAAATTGATACGATAAATTTTCACCCGCAGACGGGATTCCAATAAAAAGCATATCTCGAACATCTTGTTTATTGGCTTTAATAATGTCACTTACTTTAAAAGCTAACGCAATTCGACGATATACTAAGTATAAAAGGACAAGTACTGCAAAAGCACGAGCAATAACAATCGTCCAAGAAACTCCGATTACTCCAAATATCGGAAGACCAAATATCCCAAAAATACTAATAGAATAACCGATTACACTTAATATATTCATAAGTATACTAACTATCATGGATTCTTTTGTAAAACCGTGGCTGCGTAATATAGCGCTTAATGCAAGAGAGAGAGATTCTAAGAAGAGGGAAGCACCGCATATGCGGATAAACGTAAGACCGTAATTTAACACTTCACCTTTTATATCAAATAAACGTAATAATGGGTCGCCGAAGATAAGAACGAGACAGGAAACAATAACACCAAACCAAACGTTAAGACCAACCGCTGAACGAGCGAACCGTCTTGCTTTACTAAACTCATTCGCCCCAAGTCTTTGACCAATAAGAATCATGGCGGCAATTGAAGTAACGTTAAACACGAGAATAAAGATGCCTAATAATTGGTTTGCGACACCTACTCCAGCAGCTGCTTCATCAGAATAATGACTGAGCATCAAAGTGGCAATTACTCCCATTCCCAAGTGTAAAGCTAATTCAATAAAAAGTGGCCATGAGATCTGAAAAAGTGACTGTTCCTGCAATTTATTTGTTGATGCGTTCAACCTTAAAATCCCCCTTTGCTTATTAATAATATATTGAAAACATAAGATACATTTTATTCATATTTAACGGAAAGTAAAGAGAAAAATAATAAATTTTTATAGAAATTTTTTCATTTGTTTGAAAGCGTTTTATTTATAGAGGATTTGCCAAAATAAACCGACAGCAAGCGGTTGAAATTACAATTTTCTAAAAACAGCGAAAGCTTTTTTTTCTTTAAATAGCATGTGCTGTTAGCTAGTGGGAAAAGATAGAAATCTATATTGAAAAAATGTAATGATGATTGTCATGACACGTGTTAATATAAAAGATATATTTGAAATCTTATGAATGAAACGAATTTAGGAGGACTTTTATGGAAAAGGATGTTTCAAATCGGAAACTGCTTGGTGTAGCAGGGCTAGGATGGATGTTCGATGCAATGGATGTCGGCATGCTATCTTTTATTATTGCAGCACTTCAAGCTGACTGGGGTTTATCTGTTAAAGAGATGGGATGGATCGGAAGCATTAACTCCATCGGAATGGCTGTCGGCGCTCTTCTGTTTGGAATCATGGCAGATAGAGTTGGCAGAAAGAATGTATTCATTATCACCTTGTTATTATTTTCTATTTGCAGCGGTATATCTGCCTTTACAACAAGCTTAACAGTATTTTTATGTTTACGGTTTTTAATTGGCATGGGATTAGGAGGAGAATTGCCTGTTGCCTCTACATTAGTATCGGAAAGCGTGCCGAAGGAAAAACGCGGAAGAGTAGTCGTTCTATTGGAAAGCTTTTGGGCATTTGGATGGTTATTAGCGGCAGTTATCTCTTACTTTATTATTCCTAAATACGGATGGGAAATGGCCTTATTAATTAGCGTACTGCCTGCATTTTATGCTCTTTATTTACGCTGGAACTTACCTGATTCTCCACAATATACAACAATAGAGAAAAAGAAAAGATTGTCTGCTTTGGCCAGTTTGAAAGCAATATGGTCAAAAGAGAATGCCAAAAAAACAACGATGTTATGGATTCTATGGTTTTGTGTCGTATTTTCCTACTATGGCATGTTCCTGTGGCTGCCTAGTGTAATGGTGATTAAAGGATTTAGCTTAATTAAAAGCTTTGGATATGTACTCATTATGACTTTCGCACAGTTGCCTGGTTATGCACTGGCTGCATATTTAATTGAAAAAGTTGGCCGGAAATTTGTGTTGGTTGTTTTTCTAATCGGAACGGCAATTAGTGCCTTTTTATTTGGAACAGCAGAATCAACATGGCTGCTGATGACTTCAGGCATTTTCCTTTCCTTTTTCAATCTAGGAGCATGGGGAGCTTTATATGCATACACTCCTGAACAGTATGCAACAAATGTCAGGGGAACTGGTGCAGGGATGGCAGCTTCCTTTGGACGGATCGGCGGTGTGCTTGGACCTCTATTAGTTCCGTTTTTAGTAGAGCAGCAAATATCGATAGCTTCTATATTTACATTATTTTGTATTGCTATATTTATCGGAGCAGCTGCTGTTCTCTTTTTAGGAAAAGAAACAAAAAACACAGCGTTATCTTAATAACTCAAACTTCGCACCTTCAAATTCGTTTGCAAATCTTGATAGGACTCGGTTTAAAACAATAAAAAGGGAGGCTTGTTTTTTATTGTTGAGGTTACTTTCCACTACGGGTTGCTTCGCTTTCCGCGGGGTGGGAGCTGAGCCTCCTCGGCTTTGCCTTAACGGGGTCTCAGCCTTCCCATATTTCCCGCAGGAGTCTTCGCACCCTCCGTTACAAGCAACTTGTTTTAAAATAAGTTCTTGTTTTCGAATTTCATTACAAGGTATTATTGCTAAACAATAGTAGCGTTGATTTTTTTTGTTATCATTCAACGTTGTTCTACCAAAATGTGCCGCTTGAGTCTATTTCTATAAAGTGGGTGTTTTTACCAGTTAAGCTACAGCAACTAATTGAGCAAACGGCTTGATTGAAGTGGAAGGTGCGAGACTCCTGTGGGATTAGCGGGTTAGATGAGACCCCGCAGGCGCAAGCGCCGAGGAGGCTCATCACACGCCCCACGGAAAGCGAGCATCCTGAAACGGAAAGCAAGCCCCTATTTGTAAGGAATAATGTTTGCAAAAAAACACCCTAAAAGACTATTCAATCACTCTTTTCTAATTGCTCTAAACCAAGTTATGCCAATACATGAAGAGGAATTTATAACTGCGAAGTTTGAGTTAATAAGAAAAGCGTTTCTTAGCAGCCTGCATACACGTAGACTCCTGTGGGAATGCGAGAAAGTCGAGACCCCACAGGAGCAAAGCGACGAGGAGGCTCTACGCTCGCTAAACGGACGAAGTGTATGCAGGCTGCGCGTTTAAAAGCAACAATCTATACGAAAACAGCCTTGACGAAAAGTAAGTATTTTCTTCCTAATTTTACAAACCATAATGAGGGAAAAAACCCATTTTTATTTAAAAAATATAGAATATAGGATGCGAATTTCTTGACAAAAAATATTCTTCACTATGAATAAATTCTTTTTAATTTCCTACAGAAAGATAGTAGAAGGAGGTAGGAAGTTAGCAATTTTTATTGAAAGATATCGTATTTCTTATCATATTGTTTATATTTAAAAGCGAATTTATAATTTGGAATTAAAAAAAATATTTACATATTCAGAATATTGATGATAATATTACTACACAATAACAATTAGGAGGGGCATAACATGAAAACGAACACAATTTTATTAGTCAATAATACCCTCATAGTATGCTCTTTGGATTAAATAAACCCTACTTAATTTATAGGGAATTGTTTAGTCCAGTTTTTGTTGTTTACAAAACAAGGCGCTAAACAAGCAGTAAAAAACAGTGCCTATCCGATTGTAACCGGACAGGCTCTTTTTATGGGATTAGAGCCATTAATTTAATAGAGGAGAAGAGTAAAATGGATAAGAAAAGTTTTATGGATTATGTGTATAAAGCCTCAACTGGAATGTCAAATGCAGTATTAGTGACATTGGGAATGGGCTTGCTGTTAGAATCAATTGGAAAAGCTTTAGGATGGGATATCCTAATTCATATAGGGTCAGTTGCAAAAGTATTGCTTGCTCCAGCGTTTGGTGCAGGAATTGCTTATCAATTAGGCGGAAATACACTAGTAATTTTCAGTGCGATGATTTGTAGTAGCATCGGAGGAAATGCCGTTCAATTAACGGAAGCAGGTTTAACGATTGTACCTGGACAACCAATAAGTGCTGTATTAGCAGCTGTTATCGCAACAATTGTTGGTAAATACATTAATGGAAAAACAATTTTGGATATGATTGCTATTCCAGCTGGATCAATTTTAGTCGGTGGTTTTGCAGGTGTCGGGTTAGCGTATGTAACGACGCCATTATTAACTTGGATAAGCGAGCAAATTACTCATTCTGTACAAGGTTATCCGTTAATTGCACCAATGGTTATTTCATTAGCATGGAGTATTTTATTAATGACGCCAGCATCTTCTGCTGCGTTAGCGATTGCATTACAACTAGATCCTGTTTCAAGTGCGGCAGCATTAATTGGTTGTACCGTTCAATTTGTAGGGTTTACGGCTATGTCTATTAGACAAAATGATTTAGGCGGATTTTTAGCGCAGTCTATTATTACACCAAAAGTTCAATTCCCGAACTTAGTAAAAAATCCATTATTAATTATTCCACCTTTTGTAGCGGCTGTTATTTGTGCTCCAATTGCAACTTTAGGATTTCATTTTACAGCAACATATGAATTAGCAGGCCTTGGTTTGAACTCATTAATAGCACCTATTAGTATTCTAGCATTACAAGGTATCGATGGATTTTTAATTTATATGGCATTTGGTGTTGTATTGCCAATTGTGATTACATTGCCATTATACTATTTAATTTTAAAACTTGGCTGGGCAAAAACTGGCGACTTAGCGATGAAAGTTCAGTAAGTATTTTATGAAAGCTTAGGGTCATTATTTATGATCTTAAGTTTTTTTTATGTTTTTCTGTGCTTTCCGTTTAAGAGTTTTCATTCATCATTTAAGGAGAATGATAAGTTGCCTTTTAGTACGATTTTTCCAAATATTAATGAATAATACCGCGTGTTAGATATTTTTGTACCAAGGTACCTTTAAAATTACATACATACCATATAGACAGTAGGGTTGGTGAACCATTTGAAATTGTTAATAGCTGAACGTGACAGCAATGAGAGAACGGCAATCGAGTGGCTTATTTCTGTCTACTCACTTCCGATAAATAAGGTATTCACTGTAAGTACTTTAAGGGAAACAATGACCATATTAGAAAAAGAAGTGCCGGATATTCTGTATATAGAATTAGATATGATTCCAAACGAAGAGTGGACTTCAATTACAAAATACGTAAAATATTTCAATCCCAATGTTATTGCTGTCACAGCAGAGGCAACATTCGAACGAGCCAAACAAGCGATTGAATGGAGAAGTGTTGAATTGTTAGTAAAGCCGTTAGATCCTGTGAAAATTAAACACTGTTTACAAACAGCCCTTTCAGTTGCTAATAATCAAAAAACTAACAATAAACCATTAGCTCATGCTAATGAGACTTATTCCTATCATTCTTTATTCTTACAAGAAGAGCAATCTGCTGTGAATGTTGTATTAATGGTGCTTCAGACAGAAAACGTGCAGAAACTTCCAGAGTTAATCAGATTTTTGAATTACTATCCTTTCAGAAAACAACCGGTCATTCTACCATTAATAGATATGGTTGTTTGTCTGTTTCAATCTCCGATTCAGGATATTAAAGAAGAGGCATCAAAAATATTACGAGAATGGGAAGTTGACAGTATTGAGCCGGTAGCGGCAGTGATTGTTCCTTCCGATGCAGGTCACAAAACAATACATGAGATGTATCAAACTGCCCAAAGATTATTGGAGGTTACGTTTTTTATTGGTTATCGACAAGTCATTCTACCCGAATCCACATACGAACGTTGGCAGGAAATAGATCCATTTCTGACTCCAAAGGAGCAGCAGGAATGGATTGAAATGTTAGAACAATTTGATAAGCAAAAATTGAAAGAATGGATGTACAATGAATTTTTATATGTTAAAACACCATTCCCAAATCCAGAAAAACTTAGAACTAGGCTGACGAGTATTTTAGCTCAAATCAGAAGGTTCATGAAAACGAATCAATTAGATCAGCAAGAAACAGAAGAATATTACACAAAAATTTTTACTGATATATTGTACAATCGAGTGTTGTACAGAATTGTACAAGAAATGCTGCTGTTTCTTTACGAACTGATTGATCGTGCAAAACAGGCAGATCAATTATTAAAAAAAGATGTTATTGAAAAGGGAGTTAGCTATATCGAAACTTATTATGGTGATCATAATTTAACACTTGAGAAAGTAGCAAAAGTCGTAAAGAGAAATCCAGCATATTATAGCCATTTATTGATGAAAAAGTATGGCATATCTTTTAGTCAATTAGTGACAAATACAAGAATAAAAGAGGCAAGAAGACTTTTGTCTACAACAGAATTATCCATTAAAGAAATTTCATACCAAGTAGGTTTCTATAATCCAAACTACTTTTCCCGAATTTTTAAAGAATCCATTGGAATGACACCTCGTGACTATCGAAATAATAACCAGGATTAAAACTTGAAAATTATTTAGAAATCTAAAATAAATGCAGAAATCTAAAAAAAACATACTTTGTTCATTTTTTTATTGTCAGAAAATATTACACAATTCGAAAATATTTATTAATTTCCGGAAAGAATGTGTCTATTGTTAGCTATTTCAATATCTTATACTTTTCATTAATTAAAGAAAAGTACAAGCATAGGGAACTATCACTTCACAAAATGCATTACAAAGACTGCATTTTCCATTTGTTTCACTATGCATCTTTCAAAAAGAAATTTTAAAAGTGTGATTTTCTTTATTGTGTTAAAGCGAAAAGTGGGAGGGATATTGATGACATTAGCTACAAAGAAAGACAAAAGTATAAAAACAGTAACAGACAAAAACCAGAAAACACGCAAAGGTGTATTCTGGCCAGCTATTCTAGTTGTAGGGGGTGGGGCAGTTCTTGGAATAGTTAATAATAAGCTATTAACGGATATTTCTATGAATGGATTTGTAGGTTCATTGCGGGGGCTTGGATGGCTCTATCAAATTATATCCATTGTTGCATTAATAATTGTAGCTGTTGTAACGTTTTCAAAGTTAGGGAATATACGTTTAGGTGGAGAAAAAGCAAAAGCCAAATATTCATTTGGAACTTGGTTTGCCATGGCATTAACTGGCGGGATTGCAACAGGTGTCATCACATACGGAGTTAATGAACCAATTATTTACTTTAATAATATTTATGGGGAAATGGAAAAGACGGGAGTGGAACCTGGAACTCCTCTTGCAGCAATCTTTGCGATGGGACGCACTTTTTACAACTGGTCATTTATTCCATATGCAATGTATTCTTTAAGTGGTTTAATTGTTGCATATATGTATTTTAATCGAAAAAAATCATTGTCGGTAACAGCAACTTTAATTCCATTGTTTGGAGATAGAATTACTAAAGGGTTTTGGTCAAATGTAATCGATACTTTATCTGTGTTAGCAATTGCACTAGGATTGGCATCTTCTCTTGGAGCAGGACTGGCGTTGGTTGGATCTGGAATTGAAACAACATACGGTATTCAACAAGGACCTCTTGTGTGGCTTGCTTTAACATTCATCATCACGCTCGTTTTTACTATTTCGTCTTTAAAAGGATTGGATAAAGGGATTCGTTTTATGGCAGATGCCAATGCAAAAGTCTTTTATATTCTGCTTGCTATCCTTTTAATTATCGGACCATTCTTGTATATTGCACGCACATCTACTGCAGGTCTAGGTTACTGGCTACAAAATTTCTGGCAATGGGGTCTTGATCCAATTGATGTGGGTGGAGAAGCTTTAGTAATGTGGTGGACACTGTATGACTGGGCGATTTGGATTGCTTACGCACCGTTAATGGGTATCTTTTTAGCTGCAATTTCATATGGCCGTACGCTTCGTCAATTTATGATTGTTAACTGGATTATGCCTTCTGTATTCAGTATTATTTGGTTTAGTGTTTGGGGAGGAACGGCTTTGCACTGGCAACAGAACAAAGTGGTTGATCTAGCAAAGACAATTACAGATAGCGGAGCAGTAGCAGGATTATGGGCTTTCTTAGGGAATCTGCCTATGGGGATAATTATTATACCAATTGTAATGCTAACATTAATCCTTTCTTTTTCTACGGCTGCTGACTCAATGGTTCGGACAATTTCTATATTATGTACCTCAAATATTAATCATGATAAAGAACCTTCTACTTGGAAAAAACTAGTTTGGGCGCTTTCAATAGGGATTATTGCATTCGTTATGGTTGCTTCTGCTGGCGGAGCACAGGGCGTTGATGGGGTTAAATATCTAGCAGCTCTTGGTGGAACGGCTGTTTTGTTCATCTTTGTGCTGCAAGTTATATCCGCTATTAAAATGTTTTTTATTGATAAAATAGAAAAAGGAGAGTAGGGGGGAAAGTAGTGCTAATAAAAGAAATAAAAAAAGTGACCCTTGGTGGTTCTCTAACAATAGAGGAGTTTATAGCTGTTGCTCGTTTTGGAGCTGATATCGAATTTTCTGTTGACTACTGTAATCGGGTAAAAAAATCTCGCCAACTTGTTGAAAACTGGATAAAAGAAGACAGAGTAATATATGGAGTCAATACTGGCTTCGGTGCTCTGTCTCAGGAATTTATATCTTCAGAAGAAACAGCTCAATTACAAAAAAATATTCTCTTATCCCATGCTACTTCTGTAGGAGAACCGTTAGCAGAAGAAGACGTACGTGCCACAATGCTTATGGTTTTGCAAAATTTAGGTCAAGGATATTCAGGAGTTAGACTGGAAACTTTGGAAATGTATCGCCAATTTTTGAATCTGCGTTTAACTCCGTGGTCTCCACGTGAAGGATCAGTCGGTTATTTAAGTCCGGAAGCCCATATGGCTCTTGTGTTGATTGGTGAAGGAAAAGCATATGTAAATGGGGAGCTTATGCAGGCGAGCGAGGCTTTAGATAAAGTTGGGATAGCACCTATTGTTCTTTCAGCAAAAGAAGGTTTAGCACTTATTAGTGGAACAACAACTTCAACTGGGATTGGAGCTTTAGCATTATACGATATGTTAAAGGCAGTAACAGCAGCAGATATAATCGGTACCATGTCATTAGAAGTGTTGAAAGGAACCATTCGAGCTTTTGACGAGCGTTTGATGAGTGTCCGTCCGCATCAGGAACAAAGAGATACAGCAAAGAATATTAGAAACATGTTAGATGATTCCATGATTGCCAAGAAATATATCAATTACCGCCTGCAGGATGCTTTGTCATTACGTGCTATTCCTCAATTGCATGGAGCTGCTAAAAAAACGCTGCACGATGCCTTAAAAACATTTGAAATAGAAATTAATTCTTGTACGGATAACCCTATTTTGTGGCCGGATGAAGAAGGTATTGGAGCAATTTCGGGATGCAATTGTGATTCATCCTATGTTGGTATAGAGTTAGATTCCATGTGCATTGCAGCCACGGCAATTGGTAAAATGTCAGAGCGACGAAATAATCGTCTTATTAATGGTCAATTTTCTGAATATCCGTCTTTTCTTATTCAAAAGACAGGATTAAATTCTGGATTGATGATTCCGCAATACACGCAAGCAGGTCTTTTAAATGATATGAAGATATTATCTCATCCAGCAACAGTGGACACTATTCCTACTTCTGCCGATCAGGAAGATTATGTCGCAATGGGATATAATGCAGCCAAAAAAGCACGAGAAATAGCAAAAAAACTGGAATATGTATTAGCGATTGAACTGCTGTCTATTTATTCTGCCCATCAGTTTATAGACAATGGTTTGCTGCCAGGTTCCGCCTCTAATGCTGTTTTAGATTTCATTTCTCGTTCTGTGCCAAAAATGGAGGAAGATATATATCTTTATCCTCACATCGAAACATTAAAAGAATTCATTCATTCTGGTGAAATCATAGATTGCGTAGAAAAAGTAATTGGAAAATTACACTAGTAAGGCATTCAAGGCTAGTATTTATAAACATAATATCAATTTACCTTTTTAAAATATCCTAACTTATCGAATAAATAAGTTAGGATTTCCTTTTCTTTAATAAATTTAATGTTATGAAAGAAAATGCCATAAGAAGGAGGGAATTAAATGGAAATTCATTTGGTAGCAAATGATCAATTAGAAGCAAGTGGAATTCGATGGGTAATAGAGTCGCATTTTACAGGTATTCAATTGAAGTTGTGGGATACGATGGTATCTTTTGAAAATGGTGTCGAAAAACAGCAGCCAGACCTCGTTATCTTAGATATGGATGGATGGGAGGATGAAAGTGAAAAGTTTGACAAAATAAGAAAAAGGCTTGGCATGAGATGGATAGGAATTTCATCTGAAAGAATATTTCAAACCGCTTATCGCGCGCTTCGTTTTCGTGCAGAGGACGTTTTGTTCCGTCCCTTTTCCCCAACAGATTTAATTAAACGTATTCAACAGCTGCGTTATCAACTGAAAAATGAAAAGCTTTCCATTTTAAATTATACAGCAGGAGAAGCAGACTTGTTTGATATTGACTACCCGGATCTTTTCTTAAAAGATAGGAAGCATACAAATTCAATAGCAATGGTCGCACTTTTGACACCTTCTTCTGAGACACTTTCGTTAGTATACGACACATTACAACGGTACTCTTTTACTGGGAAGAATCGTATATTTGTTTTTTCTGATTTTATTTTATGCGTACAGGAAAGTAAAGAGGCGGATGTAATGAAAGAAGAGTACTATACTTTTCTTACCCGCTGGAAAGATTTTATAGATGAACCGCTTGCGATTGTAATTAAGATTGCAACAGGAGATGATTCCTTAAAGAATATATACGAGCAAACACGCCAATTAACAAGGAGAATTTTTTTTGAAGGGTATGACATTATTTTAGCGGAAGAAGAACTTTTCTATCGGGAAATGGATCCATTTCTTACTCCTTTAGAACAGCGTCAATGGATTGAAATGCTTGAAAAAAGAGATATAAAGACTATTCGGAGCTGGATAGAAAATGAATTTCTAACTTTTCAGCCTCCATATCCGGATCCGGAAATCATTCGTGTTCGCTTGACGAGTGTTCTGGCACAGATTCGTCGTCACATGAAATCATACAATCTTCAAAGTGCTTACTGGGAAGCAATCTATCATGAAGTTTTTCAGCAAATTGTACACAAACCTGTCATTTATCAAATTGTAAAAGAATTGCTTATATTTGCGACTCGGCTACTTCAGCAAGATCATGAACAGTTACAAGATGGACCACGCTCGCTCGTTGAAAAAGCAAGGGAGTTAATGGAGAACAATTATTGGGATGCTCAATGGAATTTAGCAGCATGCGCTGATGCGCTTCGTGTTAATAAAAGCACTCTTAGCCGCCGATTTGCAGCAGAGTCCAGCCAATCGTTTCGTAATACACTGCACCAAATACGTATTGAAGAGGCGAAAAGGCTATTACAAGAAACAGATTTGTCATTAGAAGAAATTGCACACTTAACAGGTTATTCTCATCAAACTTATTTTAATGCTAAATTTAAATTGCTAGAAAGATGTACGCCTTTAGTTTATCGGTCAAGACTGTGATAGAAAACAAAGAAAGTGAAATAGATTATAAAATAAACAAAAAGATAAATAAATAGTGAAATAATTTATAAAAAAATCATTATATTATAATCCGAATATTAAGTTATTTGTACTAAAATTACTATAACAAAATACAGGAGGTAAAGTTATATGAAGACGATATCTGAAGAGAAAGTAGTGCGTTATCGAGGAACAACTTTAAATACAAAAGGCTGGGAGCAGGAGGCTGTTCTTAGAATGTTAATGAACAACTTAGATCCAGAAGTTGCTGAGCATCCAGAAAAGCTGGTTGTGTATGGTGGAATCGGAAAAGCAGCAAGAAATTGGGAATCGTTTGATCAAATTGTGGCTTCATTAAAAGAGCTAGAAAAAAACGAAACATTACTTATTCAATCAGGAAAACCGGTAGCCATCTTTAAAACACATGAAGCAGCACCGCGTGTTCTTCTGGCGAATTCAAATATTGTTCCTGCATGGGCCAATTGGGATACTTTTCATGAGCTCGACAAAAAGGGGCTGATGATGTATGGGCAAATGACAGCTGGAAGCTGGATTTATATTGGCAGCCAAGGAATTGTACAAGGTACGTATGAAACATTTGCTGAGTGTGCAAAGCAGCATTTTAATGGCAATCTAGCAGGAACGATTACAGTAACAGCAGGATTAGGCGGAATGGGCGGCGCGCAGCCTTTAGCGGTTACGATGGCAGGCGGAGTGGTAATTGGAATTGACGTAGATAGAAGCCGCATCGAAAAGCGTATAGAAACCCGTTATTGTGATGTCCTTTCCGAATCACTTGATGAGGCTATTACTCTAGCAGAAGAAGCTAAAAAAGCAGGAAAGCCGCTTTCGATCGGATTGCTTGGCAATGCTGCTGAAGTGCTGCCTGAAATGATTAAACGAGGTTTTATTCCGGAAATTGTAACAGATCAAACTTCTGCACATGATCCATTAAACGGCTATCTTCCGATTGGATTGTCTATGGAAGAAGGCGCAACACTTCGTGTGCAAAATCCAAAAGAATATATTAAACAATCAAAATCCAGCATGGCTGTACACGTTCAGGCAATGCTGGAGATGCAAAAGCAAGGTGCGGTTGCATTTGATTACGGGAACAATATCCGACAAGTGGCCTTTGATGAAGGAGTAGAAAATGCTTTTGATTTTCCGGGATTTGTTCCAGCTTACATTCGACCTCAGTTTTGTGAAGGAAAAGGACCGTTTCGCTGGGTAGCGTTATCAGGTGATCCAGAAGATATTTATAAGACTGATGAAGTTATCTTAAGAGAGTTTGCTGATAATAAGCACCTTTGCAACTGGATTAAGATGGCAAGAGAAAAAATTGAGTTTCAAGGGCTGCCTGCACGTATTTGCTGGCTTGGGTATGGAGAAAGAGCACGTTTTGGAAAAATTATTAATGACATGGTTGCTTCTGGAGAACTTTCAGCACCAATTGTTATTGGACGCGACCACTTAGATGCAGGTTCTGTAGCTTCACCAAACCGCGAAACAGAAGCAATGAAAGATGGAAGTGATGCAATAGCGGATTGGCCTATTTTAAATGCATTAGTAAATACGGCTGCCGGTGCAAGCTGGGTTTCTGTTCATCATGGGGGCGGCGTAGGAATGGGCTATTCTCTTCATGCTGGAATGGTTGTCGTTGCTGACGGTACGGAAGAAGCAGCTGCACGACTTGAACGGGTTTTAACAACAGATCCTGGTATGGGCGTTGTTCGACATGTAGATGCTGGATACGATTTAGCTATTCAAACTGCTAAAGAAAAAAATATGAATATTCCAACTATAAAATAAAAAGGTTGAGATAATATGACTGAAATTTTATATATTAAACGATCTTCACAAGTAATTACAGTAAATGAAGGCAGTACTAGGCCCAAAAGTGGTCAGGAAATGTCTGAAATTGGTGTAATTGAAAATGGGAGTGTTGTAGTAGAAGGTGAACAAATCACCTTTGTAGGTTCAGATGCTAAAGCTGAGGAATACGTTAGTACTTTAAACGGCCCAGTAACTATTATAAATGCTGAAGGGAAAGTATTAACTCCTGGATTAATTGATCCTCATACTCATATTGTTTTTGCGGGGAGCCGTGAAAAAGAATTAGAAATGCGCCTAAAAGGTGCAAAATATATTGATATTTTAAAAGCAGGTGGCGGTATTTTACAAACTACCACTAAAACGAGAGAAGCTACTGAGGAGCAGTTAATTGAAGAATCGAAGAAGCGTTTGAATCGTTTTCTTCAATATGGAGTAACGACTATTGAAGCAAAAAGTGGATATGGATTGACAGTAGAAGATGAATTAAAACAACTAAGAGCTGCTAAAAGACTAAATGAACAGCATCCTATTGATCTTATTTCTACTTTTATGGGAGCTCATGCAGTACCAGTTGAATACAAAGAAGATCCTGATAAATTTGTGCAACTTGTGGTGGAAGAAATGCTTCCACAAGTTGCACAGGAAAAACTAGCAGAGTTTTGTGATGTGTTTTGTGAAGAAGGTGTATTTACGGTTGAACAGTCTGAATACATTCTCGAAGAAGGAAAAAAACTGGGGTTGGCGCCAAAAATCCATGCGGATGAGATTGTCCAATTTGGCGGTGCAGAACTAGCAGCAAAAGTAGGAGCTGTATCGGCCGATCATTTGTTGCAAGCTTCAGATAATGGAATTCGTCAAATGGCAGAGAAAGGTGTTATTGCTGTTCTACTTCCCGGTACTGCTTTCTTCCTAATGGCAGAACCAGCAAATGCTAGAAAAATGATTGAAGCTGGAGTTCCAGTAGCTCTTTCAACGGATCGAAACCCAGGTTCATCACCTACTGAGTCATTGCCGTTTATTATGAATTTAGCTTGTCTTACAATGAAAATGACTCCAGAAGAAGTTTTAACAGCTTGTACGATTAATGCGGCGTATGCCATTAATAAAGCAAACGAAATTGGAAGTATTGAGATTGGCAAGAAAGCAGACCTTGTTTTATTTGATGCGGTCAATTATCAAACGCTTCAGTATAATTATGCCGTTAATCTTGTTGATACAGTAGTGAAAAATGGAAAAGTGGTTGTAGAAGGTGGGGCTATTATTGACAATTAAAAATCTTTGCATCAATACTGCCCGACTGAAAAATAACATTGAAGAACTTGGACAATTTGGAAAGAATGATAAAGGTGGCCTTGATAGGACTACCTTTACTCCTTCTGAATTAGAAGCAAGAGACTGGCTAAAAAAACAACTGCATGCTTTAAAGCTAGCTGTAAGAGTAGATCAAGCGGCAAATATATGGGCAAAGCGTGTTGGAGAAGATGAAGCACTCCCTAGTATCGCATTTGGATCGCATATTGATACGGTCCCGAATGGTGGGAAATATGATGGAGCTTTAGGAGTATTAATTGCTCTTGAAATAATGAAGGTGCTGGAAGAAAATCAAATTTCAACACGTCACCCGCTAGAATTGGTTTCTTTTAGTGCGGAAGAGCCGAATCCTTTTGGTTTATCCACCTTTGGCAGCCGTGCAATCAGTGGAAAGTTAAAGCAGGAGAATATTACACATGTAACAGACTCAGAAGGAACAAAGTTAACCGATGCCTTAAGAAGCGCTGGTGGGGATCCAGAAAATTTTAATAAATCCCTACGTAAATCAACAGAGTTAAGTGCATTTTTAGAGGTGCATATTGAACAAGGAAAAAGGCTGTTAACTCGTTCAATTCCTGTTGGAATAGTAACCGCTATTACAGGGATTTACCGTGAGGAAATATCCGTATATGGAGAAGCAAACCATGCTGGCACTACTATTATGGAAGATAGAAAAGATGCTTTGCCAGCAGCCTCAGAGATTATTCTGGCATTGGAAAGCATTGGACGTAATCATCCTTCTACTGAAGTAGTTGGAACGATCGGAAAGATAGAGGTTATTCCTAACGCACCGAATATTATACCTGAAAAAGTAAACATGGTTTTAGAAATTAGAGGTAAGTTGTCATCAGAGATTTATGAAGTAGTAGAAGAATTAAACGCTCATTTTAAGAGAATACAAGAAAGTCGGCCCGTTCAGATAGAGCGGAATATTATTTTAGACCAATCTCCCGCTCCTATGGATGAAACGGTTATTAAAACGCTTCAAAAATGTGCGGAATCATTAAACTATCCTTCTTATTTGCTTGGAAGCATGGCAGGGCACGATGCTACACATATGGCGTCTTTAACGAAAAGCGGGATGTTATTTGTTCCAAGTTTAGAAGGAAAAAGTCACTGTCCGGAAGAAGAAAGCCGAATGGAAGATATTGAAAAAGTGGCGAATGTGTTATTGCAGACGATTCTTTTATTAGATCAAAAACTTGATATATAAAGGAGATATGAACATGAGTGTTTTATATATTGCTGATTCTATATACGTAAATAATCAGTTTAAAAATGATCAAGGAATCTATGTAATGAATGGAATAATTAAAGAAATAGGGCCCAAAAACAAATTGCTGGAAAAGTATAGAGGAGTTCAAATCGTTGATTGGAAAGGAAAAGCAATTTTACCTGGAACGATTAATGCCCATAATCATTCCTTTCAAAGCCTATTGAGAGGGATTGCAGTTGACCGTCCATTTCTAGAGTGGCGTGACCAGGCACTTTATCGCTATACACCATTTTTAGATGAAGAAGCAATCTACACTGGAGCGTTATTTGCGTTTGGAGAAATGCTAAAATATGGCGTAACAACAGTAAGTGACTTCTTTTATGTGCATAATGGCGGAACGGCTACAGATGAAGCTGTTATTCAAGCTGCCAAGGATTTGGGAATTCGTCTCGTTTTTGCGCGTACAATGTATGACTGGGATGGTGCTCCTAAAAGTTATCGTGAAACGGTTAGTGAGGCAGTAGATAGAACTAGGCAATTAGCGATTAAATATCAGGGAGATCCGATGGTATCTATACAGCCAGCACCGCATAGTCCGCATGCAGCATCTCCTGAAATGATTAAAGCTGGCCATCGTTTGGCAAAAGAATTAGGTACGCCATTTCATATTCATGTTGCAGAAGAAACATTTGAAGTAGATGAAACTCTTGAAAAGTATGGGTTAAGACCTGTTCATTATTTAGATTCACTAGGAGTTGTTGATGAAAGCATGATTGCCATCCATCTTGTTTGGCTGGATGATAGCGAAATCGAATTATTGGGACGAAAAAAAGCTGCTTTAGCCTATTGTCCTTCGAGTAATATGTTTTTATCAGACGGTGTGACTCGTATTCCTGATTTACTTCAAGCAGGCGTACGCATCTCATTAGGATCCGATGGAGCTTGCAGTAATAATCGTATTAGTATTTTTGAAGAAATGAGAATGTGTTCTCTTCTTCAAAAGGTAACTCGATTAGATGGAACATGTATAAATGCCAAGCAGGTGTATGATATGGGTACGAAAGTAGGAGCTGAGCTACTGAACCTTCCTACAGGAGAAATTCGTGAAGGATTGAAAGCTGATTTTGTCACTTTAGATATAAATGATCTTTCTCTTTCGCCTAAGTCAGAATTATTTGCGAATGTGGTTTATTCCCTTCAGCCAAATGCCATTATTGACGTAATTGTAGATGGGAAGCTGATCGTAGAAAACCGAAAAATCACAACTGTTTCTGAACAAAGCATCGTCAATCGAGTGGATAGCTTAATGGAAAAGTGGAAGAGCGTAACAAAATGAGTCTTTCTTTCGGTATGAGTGTCGTGATAAAGCAATAGCTTCAAAAATCTTCAAGGAAATTCAACAAATTTCTTTGAAAATAGGAGAAGATTTTGCTGCTATTAATAAAGGGGCGAGGATAATATCTTACTCAGTAAGAACCATTAAAAAAGAAGATCAAACTATAAATTTATGGACAGGCGGAACAACAACAGAGCTAGCTATTTTTCCTGAAAATACAGATTATTACAAACAAAATTTCTTATGGCGACTAAGTGTTGCAACAATTGATGAAGAAGAGTCTTTGTTTACTTCCTTACCCGGTGTCCAGAGAATCACCATGATAATAAATGGTGAAATGCACTTGGAACATGCTGGACATTATCGGAAATTTTTAAAACCATTTGATCAAGATACTTATAAAGGAGAATGGACTACCCGGAGCAAAGGAAAAGTAAAGGATTTTAATATAATGTTAAGAAATAATTATCAGGCGGAAATGGAAACGATAAATCTTGAAGCTGGTACACAAAGAGTTTTTAATCTTAAAAATAAATCTTCCTTTGATAAAGTAACAGACTTTGTTTATTGTATACAAAGCAAAGTTAGAATAAGAATTTCTGAAGAAAAACCATTGGTGTTGCAAGAAGGAGATTTATTGCTAATAAACAGAAATGTAAAAGAAGAATGGAATATTGACTTATATAACCAGGGCAATGAAAAACTAACATTAATTAAAGGCGAGATATTTATTTAGTAGTAAAATATTTAATTCCATGACCATTATATGAAAATTTCTATTTTATAAACATGAAACCCTTACTTGTTCGGTAAGGGTTTTTAAGTGTTCACGGTGTTTATTTAGAATGAATAAGGACACTGTATAAGGGAATATTAAAAAAAGAAAAATTTATTGTGAAAATCATCACAAAAAGATTGTATAAAATAAAATAATATGTATAATTAAATTATGAACATTTTGTGAATGGAATCACAATATATGTGATTGTTTTCACTATATAAGTGAATATTTTCACAATCGCTTAATGTTTAAATTCATTACAAAAGGAGCTTTTTAAATGAAAGTAATTGTAATTGGATGTACTCATGCAGGAACAGCAGCAGTTAAGACATTAGCAAAATTAAACCAGAATATAGAGATTACTGTATATGAGAAAAATAATAATGTATCTTTTTTATCATGTGGCATTGCATTGTATGTTGGAGGAGTAGCAAAAGATGTCAGCCAATTGTTTTACTCTTCTCCGGATGAATTAACATCTCTTGGTGCTCAAATGTTTATGGAGCATGAGGTATTAGAGGTAGATACGGATAAAAAACAAGTTGTCGTAAAGGATTTAAAAACAGGCGAACAAAAAGTGGATAGCTATGATAAATTAGTGATGACAACAGGCTCTTGGCCAATAATTCCTCCGATTGAAGGAATTAAATTAGATAATATTTTATTATCCAAAAATTACAACCAGGCAAATGAGATAATCGAAAAAGCAAAAGACATCCAAAAAATAACCGTTATTGGCGCCGGATATATTGGAGTTGAGCTTGTAGAAGCGTTTAAGCTAAACGGAAAAGAAGTGACATTAATAGACGGAGTAGATCGAATATTAAACAAGTATTTAGATAAAGAATTTACCGATATAGTTGAGGAAGAATTCAGCAATCAAAATATTCAATTAGCGCTTAACCAAACGGTAACAAAATTTGAAGGAAATGAACAAGGCAAAGTAACAAAAGTAGTGACAACAAAGGGAGAGTATGAAACGGATCTTGTTATATTATGTGTTGGTTTCCGTCCAAACACAGGATTATTAGCAGGCAAGGTGGATTTGCTTCCAAACGGTGCAATCAAAATCAATGAGTATATGCAATCAAGCAATCCAGATATATATGCAGCAGGAGACAGCTGTGCGGTGAATTATAATCCAACAGGAGAAAAAGTGTATATTCCACTGGCAACAAATGCTGTAAGAATGGGAACGCTTGTCGGCTATAACATTGCTGGGAAGCCGTTAAAATATTTAGGTACGCAAGGTACGTCTGGACTGCATATTTTTGGATGGAGCATGGCTTCAACTGGATTAACGGAAATTACGGCAAAATCGAATAATATTCCTTATGAAATGGTGGAAGTAGTAGAAAATAATCGCCCAGAATTTATGCCAACCTTTGAGGAAATACGTTTAAAAGTATTGTACCATCAAGAAACAAGACATATAATCGGAGCGCAAATTATATCAAAAGCCGATATGACGCAAATGATGAACACATTATCTGTTTGTATACAAACAAAAATGACCATTGATGAGCTAGGCTTTACTGATTTCTTCTTCCAGCCACATTTTAATAAACCGTGGAACACATTAAATCAAGCTGGTCTATTAGCGGTAGCAGAAAGGGAAGAAGCAGAACAAAAAGCGGTGCATATATAAGAAAGGGCGGTTAGATAAACATTTGTTATAAGCTAAACAACTGTTTATTCCAATAAAAAGGGAACTCCTATATATTAGGAAGTCCCTTTTGTATTTTTTATAGGAATCTTAAAGACACAATCGAAAAAAAAGAGAAGATTTGTCTAATAGAAGGCATCTCAAGGACAAAATCAAGGGAAAAAGAGAAGATTTGTCTAATAGAAGGTGTCTCAAAGACAAAATCAAGGAAAATAAACCAAGTTTTGTCCTAGTACCATAATTGAATATTTTACAAGTTAGATAACGGTCCAGCTTCAATGCCTATCCTAAAGAAAAAAATAATCTCTTGTCTCCAAAAGTAAAGAGCACACTTCTGGGCCAAGAGATCATTTTTCTTCAGTGCTAACAATCGTGCCTACGCCTTTCTTACTGTTTCACCGCTGTTTTTATCGAAGCCGGCTTCGAATAGACCATTTTGATCAGATGTCCATAAAAAGCAGCAAGTATTTGTTGGAACAACATGCCGATGACAACTGGTACTGCTACTTGAGGCGGGAAAAAGCTAACCGCCAAAACAGCTCCTGCGCTAATATTCCTCATTCCGCCAGTATAGATCATCCCAATCACTTCATCTTTATTTCTTTTCGTTAATACGCCAAGAATCCATGCGAAAAAGTAGCCAGATAAAGCGATAAAAAAGATAGTTAGTGCAATTTGAATAAACTTTTTATCAATATGGCGTAAATAGGGAGCAACAACAGAGCTATTAATGCCAACAACTGCTGCTAAACCTAGCTTTGAAAAAGGGGCTAACGTTTTATTCCATTTCTCTGCAACAGACTTGGAATAAAACTGGTTAATGGCCATGCCAGCAATAGAAGGAAGGACAATCATTCCTAATAACCCCTTCATCATTCCCCATACTTCTAGATGAACCGTTTCTCCAACGAATAAAGACATGCTAAAAGGAACAAGAAAAGGAGAAAGCAACGTATCTAAAAGGATAATGGCTAATGTAAGCGGCACGTTTCCTTTATACATCGAAACCCAAATAACACTCGTGATGCCAGTTGGAATAACAACGGCTAATGTTAAACCCGTGATCGTTAATGGGTCATTTTGAAAAAATAAATGTCCAATCGCAAATGCCCATATCGGGGTGATTAGGTGAAGAACAGCTAAAGTTAAAATTAATGATAATGGATGTGTTATTGTATGCTTCACTGATTTGAAGTTAGATGTAAGACTTCCAGTGAAGGTCATTGCAGCAAAAATCCATGGAACTAAAAAGGAAAAATGGTGCAGAAAACTAGATAGAATGACTCCGATAATAACACTTGTAGGAGTTAGAAGCGGCATCCATTTTCCGAGAAATGCATTTAAACTTTGTAACATTTACAGGACTCCAATCGAGATTACTATTCTTCTAAGAATAAATTAGTGTAATTTGTTTCATTATAGCAAAAGAGATCGTACTGTAACGGGAATTTTCGAAATTTTTGTAACTTTTGTTACTGTAACATAATCATTCTTCCTAATACCTAATGTATGTACCATTTTCCACTTAGAATACTTGCAAAACGAAAACATATACATAAAAAAAGTGGTTCTTTTCAAAAGCTCCGATTGGAGGACAGCTATGGTTAAGTTAGAAGTGAGAAATAACAGTAAAGTGTTTAAAAAAGCAGGCAAAGAATTTTATGCTTTACAAGATACAAGCTTAAATATTTCAGAGGGAGCGTTTGTTAGTATTATTGGTCCCAGCGGCTGTGGGAAATCTACCTTATTTAATATTATTGCAGGTCTTATTAAACCAACAACAGGAAGCGTGCTGTTAGATGGAAAAGATATTGTCGGGAAAAATGGTTATGTAGGATACATGCTTCAAAAAGATTTATTGCTGCCATGGAGAACGATTCTTCATAACGTCATTTTAGGTCTTGAAGTAAAAGGAATTTCGAAAAAAGAGGCAAAAGCAAGAGCAATGCCGCTTCTCAAAAATTACGGATTAGGAGGATTTGAACATCATTATCCGGATGAATTATCAGGGGGCATGAGACAAAGAGCAGCCCTTTTGCGTACACTTTTATATGATCAAGATATTATTTTATTAGATGAACCGTTTGGAGCGTTAGATGCGCAAACAAGGTTAAAGATGCAGCAATGGCTTCTGCAAATATGGGCAGATTTTAAAAAAACGGTCCTTTTTATTACCCATGATATTGACGAAGCCCTTTTTTTATCAGATGAAATATATGTACTGACACCGAGGCCAGGAAGGATAAAAGAGAAGATAACCATTTCATTAGAAAGGCCAAGAAATGAGAACACCTTATTAACTACAGACTTTATGGAGCTTAAGAAATATATTTTAAAATTGTTGGAAAACAACGAAAACGAATAAAAAAAGGAAAGGAGAAAAACCAGTGACAACAAAACAAACAAATACCTTTCCATATATTGAAGATGAAGAAGCAGAGGCTAAAAAAAGGAAACGTATTACTTTTTACGGTCAGTGGGCAATTGGTATTTTATTTGTTGTTTTATGGGAGCTGCTGACAAAATGGCAAATCATTGATGCTTATTATT
The DNA here is from genome assembly GCF_052663115.1 of Niallia yueguangensis. Lineage (NCBI taxonomy): Bacteria > Bacillati > Bacillota > Bacilli > Caryophanales > Bacillaceae > Niallia > Niallia yueguangensis. Next base: position 152,604 of record NZ_JBQTCX010000006.1, on the reverse strand, counting down.
GGAGTAGTCCTACAACTATATGGAAAACAGCATTGGTTGCTTTTTCGGAGGGAACGTTGCTTGATGATCTTCTATATACCTCGGCTGCTACCATTTTAGGTTTTATATTAGGCACATTTTTTGGAGCATTGATAGGGTTGTCTTTTTGGTGGTCGTATTATTATTCGAGAATTTCTGAACCATATTTAATTGCCTTTAATGCGGTTCCAAAGCTTGCTTTAGCACCAGTCCTTGTTATTCTGTTTGGAATTGGCTTTAGTTCGAAGGTTGTATTGGCATTTATGATGACGGTTATTGTTACGGCATTAGCTGCATATAGTGGAGTAAAAAGCGTAGATACAGATTTAGAAAAGCTTCTCTACTCTTTAGGAGCAAAAAAAAGGCATGTTTTTACAAAAGTAGTGATTCCAACAAGTATGCCGTGGATTATTAGCAGCTTAAAAATAAATATTGCTTTAGCATTAGCAGGCACGATTGTAGGCGAGTTCATCAGCTCCAGACAAGGTATCGGAAGAATGATTTTATATGCCGGACAAATCTTGAATATTAACCTTGTTTGGGTAGGCGTTGTCGTTTTGTCCATTCTTTCTATCGTTATGTATCTTGCAACCGTTTGGATTGAAAAGGTATTGCTAAAAGGAAGACATGGAAATTAACAACAGGTAGTAAAAAGAAAGGAATGCAATACCATTTTACAAAAAAATGAATATCTCTGTCGTTGCAAAACACGAAATACTCTCTATAAAACAACCACCCACCTCTTACTATTCCCACTTCTTAATAGACATAAATATACCTTTCTTTTTTATTTTATGGCTATGTTAAAGCTCATTGTTGATTTTGGCACTATGTTGATTGGAGCGGAAATCAACAGGCAAGTTTAACAGAGCCTATTATATATATAAAAAGGGGGATTTACGTTGAAAAAATGCAAGCTGTTGTTTATTGCTTGTCTAGGTTTTATGCTTTTACTTGCAGGGTGTACAAATGACAAGAAGGAGCCCGCTGATGGAAAGAGCAAGGGATTAAAAAAGATTGTGATAGCCGAACCTGTGCACTTAATTGGTTATTTGCCATTATATGTAGCAATAGAGGAAGGATATTTTAAAGAGGAGGGGCTAGATGTAGAAGTGATTACGGCAACAGGAGGAGCGCACGTGACATCCGTTGTCAGCGGAGATGCGTGGGGAAACATAGGAGGACCTGAATCGAATCAGATGGCCAATACAGGAAGTTCAGATCCGATTGTATCTGTTGTGAACGTGGTAAATCGGGCAAACGTATACTTAATGGGGAATAGCGATGAAAAAATAGACAGTACAAATAAAGAAGCATTAGCAGACTACTTAAAAGGAAAAACAATCGCAGCAGGCCGTTTTGGCGGCAGCCCAAATTTATTAACAAGATGGCTGTTAATGGATTTAGGATTAGATCCAGAGAAAGATGTTTCGTTGGAAGAGCCGGCTGATGCTGGTGCGGTCGTTTCGTTAGTAGATTCAGGCAAAGCAGATATTGCAAACGGTGCAGAGCCGCAAATAACTGAGGGCATCAAAAAAGGGGTATGGCAAGAGCCGTTTTATAGTTTCGCTAGCTTAGGAGATTATCCATATTCCGTATTAAGTGTAAAACAATCTACGATAGATAAAAATCCGAAAACAGTGGAAAGCTTTGTAAAGGCTGTTTTAAAAGGATTAAAAGCAGTCAATGAGAATCCAGATTTAGCAATGAAAGTATTAAAAGCGGAATTTCCTTCGACTCCAGTAGAAAGTTTACAGGCATCACTGGACCGGGCATATGCAGACAGCTTATGGAGTAAAGATGGATTTATTTCAAAAGAGTCTCTTGCAAAACCAATGGAAGTGGTAGAAAAAACAGGAGTGTATACAAAGGGGTATGACTACGATAAATTAATCGATATGCAGTTTGTTGAAAAATTATCAAAATGATCATCCTAAATACACTTTTCGGTTCATAGAAAATAGGTTAAGATTAAAAAATAAGCAAAGTATTGACTACTAGGGGTGCCAGTGGCTGGCTGAGAAAAAAACAAACCGTTTTTTAACCCTAATAACCTGATCTGGATGATGCCAGCGTAGGGAAGTAGTGGATGATTCTCTATTTCTTGTTGACTAAAAGTCAGGTCTTTTTGGACCTGGCTTTTTTTGATGGTTACAGTCAATATCCAAAAAAGTGTGTTTCTTTTCGACCGCTTTTCGCTTAAATAATTGTAAGTGAGGAATAAATAGGATGAAAAAAGTAAATCAGCTAGTATTAATGGCTTTATTTACAGCAATTGGTACATTCGGTTCAACTGTTCTTTGGTTTCCAGCAGGAATTGCTAAAGCATACCCAGTCCAGCACGCATTAAATGTCATAGCAGCTGTACTGTTAGGGCCTATCCCTGCAGTTATTATTGCTTTTATGACATCTTTATTAAGAAATCTTATGGGGACAGGGTCGCTGTTGGCTTTTCCAGGAAGTATGATTGGTGCATTACTTGCCGGGTATTTGTATCACAAAACGGCAAAAACGTATTTCGCTTCGTTAGGAGAATTTATTGGCACAGGAGTTATTGCATCTTTAGTGGCAGTACCTTATGCAAGTATTTTGATGGGAACAAAAACAGGCGCCTTTTTCTTCTTGCCTTCTTTTGCTGTCAGCAGTTTAGCAGGCTCTATCATTGGTTTGTTATTAGTGAATCGATTAGTAAAAATGAAAAATATTACATTAATAAAGCAAGGTTAAGAAATGAAGGACTTTCCTAAAGTCGGATAACCGAATTTTGGGGAAAGCCCTTTTTTTATTAAAAACGAACTAAAGGAGTCTTTGTATAATATATTAGTATACTATTAACGTTTATGACTGACTTAAATATCTTTTGTTGAGGCAATAGATAACATAATAGTTAAATAGTTTTTCCTCTTTTTTCAAGAATAATACATCTTTTCACCTATTTTTGTATGATGAAATGGGGAAGGATGTAAGTGAAAATGAATCTAAAGTAGTGTGTTCAGCAAATCTAATTTTGAAATATTTCGTAAATAAATATAGTCTTTTGATTTTTTTTGTAGATTTTACTCTAGATATTTCTTTATCCATTTTTTCGATATTATTTAACAAAAAAACAGTAGAAATAATAATTTGAAAAGTATTGTCATGAATTTAGAATGGGGATTATAATGACACGTAACGTTAGAAAAAGTCACATGATTAGTTTTATGACGAGAGTTTATTTATGGGTGATAATTGTTGATTACGTTAGCCCTTCATAAAATAGGAGATAATAAAGGTGGAATGGAAATGTCAAATCATAAAGAAAGAGTGGAAGAAGATTTCTTAGGAACGAAAGAACTTCCTATAGATGCATATTATGGTATACAAACGTTGCGTGCGGTGGAAAATTTCCCAATTACGGGATATCGTATTCATGAAGAATTAATTAAAGCTTTAGCGATAGTGAAAAAAGCAGCAGCTTTAGCAAATATGGACGTAAAACGTTTAGATAATAGATTAGGGCATGCAATTGTACAAGCATCAGATGAAATTATAGAAGGTAAATGGCATGATCAGTTTATTGTAGATCCTATTCAAGGCGGGGCTGGCACATCCATGAATATGAATGCAAATGAAGTGATTGCCAATCGTGCGCTTGAATTGCTGGGCTATGGCAAGGGAGAGTATATTCATCTAAGTCCTAATAACCATGTTAATATGTCTCAATCCACAAATGATGCATTTCCAACGGCCATTCATATTGCAACGCTTAATCTCTTAAAAAGCTTGCTACAAACAATGACCTACATGCGTAGTGTCTTCCAAAAAAAGGCGCAGCAATTTGATCATATTATAAAAATGGGGCGTACGCATTTGCAAGATGCCGTTCCAATCCGCCTTGGGCAAGAATTTGAGGCATACAGCAGGGTGTTGGAACGTGATATAAAACGCATTCAACAATCGCATCAACATTTATATGAAGTAAATATGGGGGCAACAGCTGTTGGAACGGGCTTGAATGCGGATCCACGTTATATAGAGAATGTTGTGAAATACTTGGCGAAAATTAGTGGTTTTCCATTAATAAAAGCAGAGCACCTTGTTGATGCAACTCAAAATACAGATGCATATACAGAAGTATCAGCTTCATTAAAAGTATGTATGATGAATATGTCAAAGATTTGTGATGATTTACGTTTAATGGCATCTGGTCCTCGTGCAGGATTAGCGGAAATTACATTGCCGGCACGGCAGCCGGGTTCTTCGATTATGCCGGGAAAAGTTAATCCGGTTATGGCAGAAGTTATCAATCAAATCGCGTTCCAGGTTATTGGAAACGACAATACTATCTGTCTAGCATCAAAAGCAGGCCAGTTTGAATTAAATGTAATGGAACCGGTCCTTGTTTTTAATTTGATTCAATCTATTAGTATAATGAACAACGGATTTCGAGCATTTACAGAGAATTGCTTGATTGGTATTGAAGCAAATGAACATCGCTTGAAAGAGTATGTGGAAAAAAGCGTAGGAACGATCACAGCTATAAATCCTCATGTTGGTTATGAAATCGCAGCGAAAATTGCTAGAGAAGCCATCTTAAAAGGAAAGTCTGTCCGAGAGCTTTGCCTGCAGCATGGGTTGCTAACGGAAGAAGAGTTGAATTTAATTTTGAATCCTTATGAGATGACCCATCCTGGAATTGCAGGCGGGAGTCTTTTGGAAGGAAGTAAGAAAAAAAGCATTCAAAAATGAAAAAATGCCAAACAGGAGACCTATTGAAGGTATCCTGTTTTTTCATGAACCCGCCTATTCTAATTAAGTATTGTTGGATAAGAATGAAACGAGCTAAAATAGAAGGAGTAAGTATGTTACGATAATCAGGAATAATGCTAAACCTACAATGGAAAAGGAAGGAGCAGGCTGATGTCGAATGAGCCGTTAAATCCGTTCCGACGGGAAATGTATGATTCCCTTGAAAGCTTTGTCGATCATGTAAGTGAATTTTTTGGCTGTCCTATTACGTTGGAAGATACTCATCATCGTGTTTTAGTATATAGCAGTCACGGTGAGGAAACAGATATAGTTCGTATTTCTACGATTATTAGCCGTAAAGTTCCCGAAAAAATCATTAATCGTTTGTGGAAGGATGGCGTCATTCCTCAATTGCTGAAAAGCAAAAGACCAATTCGAATTAAGGAGAAAAAAGAAATTGGCTTAGGCAATCGGGTTGCCGTTTCGATTTGGAGAGGGGAAGAAGTAATTGGCTATATTTGGGCGGTCGAAATAAATAATTATTTAACAGAACAGCAAATGAAGCAATTGGAATATGCAGCAGCAGCTGGAAAGCATTTGCTCTCCCGTTTTGGCAAAAGCAAAGGACCATCGAGCCAAGATAACCAGGAGTTTTTTTGGAGGCTGCTAACTGGTCATGTTAAGGAGCAAGAAGCGGAAGTGAAGTTAAAAGAAGTTGGCATTCCTCCATTTGATCAGTTCACCATCATGGTATTCCGATTTAATAACATCATCAGCAAAGAAGTAGAACGACATATTTTCTATTTATTAAAAATAGCCGAAGAAGTAAAAATTTCATTTTCAACCATAGACGATAATGAGTTAATTATTTTGGTCACCCCAATCGAAAAGCGTGTAAATCCATCGATAACGTATAACAAATTTATTCAAAGTTTTCCAAAACATTTAAAAGAAAGATTTGATATTTTACATGTTAAAGGAGGATTTGGTGGAATCTACAAAGAACTTATACATGTAAAGAAAAGTTACAAGGAAGCGAAAACAGTGATAGAAGTTCAGGAGAAGTTTCCTGCTGAAGCAGATTCTTTTTTTAACTATCAAGATTTAGGCATTTATCAATTTTTAGATATTTTATTAGAAAAGAGACTGCAAGACGGGTTTGAAAATATCGCGATTCAAAAGTTAACAGAATACGATCATAGCCATAATACGGAGTTGCTTGCAACTTTAGAAGCGTATTTAGATGAAAGTGAAAGTGTGCAAAAAACCGCAGCGCGTCTCCATATTCATGCGAATACGTTAACATATCGATTAAAAAGAATAGCGGAAATCATGGATGTAAATTTATCGATGCCTGCTCAAAAGTTTATGTTATATTTAGATTTAAAGCTGATGCACTGGCGTAAAAAATAAGGTTTGTGAATTTTCACAAAAGACCTGTTATACTTTTATTCTTTTAAACAATGATAAATATTTCTATCCGCCTTATGATGATGTTAAGAAATCTAACGTAATAACGTAAGGAAACTTTACAAGGAGGAATAAGAGATGATTATTGGTATCCCGAAAGAAATAAAAAATAACGAGAACAGGGTTGCGATTACTCCTTCAGGTGTATCTTTCTTAAAAAAAGGTGGACATGAGGTATTAGTTGAAAATAACGCAGGTATTGGCAGTGGCTTCACTAATGAAGAATATGCAGATGCTGGAGCGAAAATTATCAGCGCAGCAGCAGAAGTTTGGAATGCATCTGACATGGTTATTAAAGTAAAAGAACCGTTAGCATCTGAATATGTATATTTCCGAAAAGGTCTTATCTTATTTACTTATTTACACTTGGCAGCAGAAAAAGAACTTGCTCAAGCGTTGGCGGAAAAAGGGGTCACTGCGATTGCGTATGAAACAATTGAAGTGAATGGAAAGCTGCCGCTTTTAACGCCGATGAGTGAGGTTGCTGGAAGAATGGCAGTACAAATCGGCGCTCAATTTTTAGAACAGCCGCATGGCGGGAAAGGCATTCTGCTTGCAGGTGTACCAGGAGTGAAGAAAGGAAATGTAACGATCATCGGTGGTGGTATTGTTGGCACAAACGCTGCGAAAATCGCGATTGGCCTCGGAGCGAATGTTACATTATTAGATTTGAATCCAGAGAGATTAAGAGAGTTGGATAATCAATTTGGTGCAAGTTTGAATACCGTTATTTCTAATCCAGCAAATATAGAAGAGGCAGTATTGGAAGCAGACTTAGTTATCGGTGCAGTATTAATTCCTGGAGCAAAAGCGCCTAAGCTTGTAACAGAAGAAATGGTGAAGAAAATGTCGCCAGGTTCCGTTATTGTCGATGTGGCGATTGATCAAGGTGGTATTTTTGAAACAGTTGATCATATTACAACGCATGATAATCCAACCTATGTAAAACACGGCGTTGTTCATTATGCAGTAGCGAATATGCCAGGGGCAGTTCCAAGAACATCAACAATCGCCTTAACAAATGTGACAATCCCATATGCGCTGCAAATTGCCAATCAAGGGGCAGTAGCAGCGATTGAAAATAATTATGCTATTAAACAAGGTGTAAACACTTTTGATGGTAAAATTACGTATGCGCCAGTTGCGAAAGACCTTGGCTATGAGTATGTATCTGTCCAAGAAGTGATAAATAATTTATCAAAAACATCTGTTTAATATAAATCTCTAATTTCCATGTAAGGTAAATAAATAACAGCCGGTTTCTCTTGGATCAGTTTAGAAGAGACCGGCTTTTTTGTCTTTTCTCCATTTAACTTCCAAAAAAAATGAAACTATTTTTGAAAAAAAGACGTATATAGAATAGTATGGTATTTTTATACAGCTTCGGTGATAAAACAAAAAATATGAAAAGTCATTATAAAAAGAAAGGAGCAAGTTATGTCTCGATATGCTTTAGAAGTTAAAAACTTAACAAAAACCATTCGAAACAAAACGATTGTAGATTCTGTCAGTTTTTCGGTTGAAAAGGGGGAGGTATTTGGACTGTTAGGACCGAACGGAGCAGGGAAAACGACGATTATTCGAATGATAGTCGGCTTAATAAACAGAACAAAAGGTGAAGTTGTCATTAATGGACACTCTTTAGACAGTTCTTTTGCTCATGCGATGAGCAGCATTGGCGCCATTGTCGAAAATCCTGAATTCTATAAATATATGAGTGGATATAAGAACTTGCGCCACTATGCAAGAATGGCCAAAAAGCAAATAACAGAAGAGCGTATTCGTGAAGTAGCCAAAATAGTAGGGTTAGAGAAGGCGATGCATCAAAAAGTAAGAACCTATTCGTTAGGGATGCGTCAACGTTTAGGAGTTGCTCAAGCGTTATTACATAATCCTGCCATCCTTATTTTAGATGAGCCGACAAACGGACTTGATCCGCAAGGAATAAAAGAATTCCGCAACTACCTTCATGAGTTGGCAGAGCAAGGAATATCCGTGTTAGTTTCGTCTCATTTATTAGCGGAGATGGAGCTGATGTGCCATCGGTTTGCGATTATTGAGAAGGGGGAATTAATCCATATTTCCACAATGGATGAAACTATAAAAGAAGACGAAGAGGATATTAGAGAGGTTATATTTGAAGTAGATCAGCCTGAAAAAGCGCTGCCTCTTTTAAATAATAGTAATATTAAATTTGAATTTGTCACACAGAATAAAACAGAACTAACACTCAAGTTAACGAAACTAGCTGTTTCACTTGTGAACAAGCTATTTGTAGAAAACGATATTTCTGTATATGGCATTAATGTTAGAAAACTAACCCTTGAAGACAGATTTTTAGAGATTACTAGTCAAAAAGGAGAGAAGCAAACGGTATGATTGGTTTAATTCATAATGAACTCATCAAAACATTTGAAAAGAAAATGAGCTGGATATTTGCCATTGTGCTTATTGTGGCATTAATAGGGGCAGGATTGCTTGTTCAAAGAACATCGGATAAGCAAAAAGGGGATACATGGCAGGAATCGGTACAGATGGAAATAAAGGATCTTCAAGAACAGCAAAAAAAAGCGCCTGATCAATACCAAAAGGAAGATATAGCAGGTCAAATCATGCAAAAACAGTGGAACTTAAAAGAAAATGTTAATCCCTATCCTACGAATTGGTCGTTTATGAATGATTGGGTCATTGGTTTAAAAGCATTGGTAACTCTTTTTGTTGTGATTATGTGTGCGGGAAATATTTCATCCGAGTATTCAGATGGAACGATTAAACAATTGCTGATAAGACCACACAGGCGCTGGGCTATTTTACTGTCTAAATATATTTCCATGCTAATCTATGCGTTATTTTTATTGGTCGTTTTGCTTGTATTTGGCTACATTGTCGGGATAATATTTTTTGGAACGGGTAATTTTGTAGATAAAATCGGAGCTTATACCGAAGTTGGTATGGCAGCTGTCAGCGGCGGAAGTCATTTCTTTAAGATATTTGCTTATTATTTGCCAGGTCTTTTAATGATTATTACTATGGCCTTTATGTTATCAACATTATTTAAAAACCAGGCAGTCGCAGTTGGTGTAGGCATATTTGTCCTATTTTCCTCTTCTACGATTGGCGGCCTCATAGTAGGTTATGCAAAAAAGTATACATGGACTAAAGCGTTAATTTTCCCTCATTTAGACCAAACGATATTTGTTATGCAAGATAAGATATTAGAAAATATTACGATGCCGATGTCATTAGGAATATTATGTGTGTATTATGTTATCTTTATGGTCATTACGTTTCTGTTTTTCCAAAAACGAGATATTAGCATTTAATATAGAAAGGGAAGGTTTCTGTTGAGTAGAGGCCTTCTTTTTCTTTTAAATAAAAATTACTAAAATAAAGATTATTAAAAAAATTTCGGCATTTACTTGATGTTATTTGTCTATTCCATTAAAATAATGTTAGATTTCCTAACCTTCTAATAAAAAATGCACTTATTGTGGACTTTTTAGATTAATAAAAGCTGTTATCGGTATTAATGATGGAAGAATCATTAACATCGGAAATGCGGAAACCTTGATATAATGGATGATATGTTTCCTAATATGATTGATGACAAGTTAAGAGTTTTCCCGATTATGATAAAAAGTCGGACGACAACAGCTGCTAAATGCAGATTATGGGTCCAACTATAATGTGAAAATAAGGATTTATGGTTATTGAAAAGAATGAAAAACGATAGCAATTTAGCTGTTTTGAATAATTCGAAGTATATCGTGAGCGTGGTCACCTGCAACTGCTGTGAAGTTTTCCCAAATTTCATCCCGCAGAAGATCTAGTTCAACAATTTTTTTCGCTAAATCAATTGCTTCCTTGTTAATCATTTCAAATAATACTCCTCTCGATTTTAGAAAAATGTATGCATATATCTTGTTTGGCAGATATAATATGCATTTTATAGGAAAAAAAGAAAATATACATCTATATTGTAAGGTATTCTGACCTATTTTTTTAATTAGATGTCAGAAAATCTGACAAAAATGGTTTTGTTTTTGGTTAATAGTATTATAATTGCAAATAATGAGATAAATAACTACTTCAATGAGGTGGGAGGATAAAATGGATCACGAACCATCCTATAAAAAAAGAAAAGTTATTACGATTGGTGTTGTCAGTGAATTAACAGGATTAACAGAGAGACAAATAAGATATTACGAACAACGAAAATTGATTTTTCCAGAAAGACCAGAACGAGGAAATCGGAAATATTCTTTTTCGGATGTGGAGCGACTGATAGAAATTGCCAACAAACGAGAAGAAGGTGTTCGTACACATGAAATTAGACAGGAAATTATGAAGAAAAATAAAGAAGAAGAAGAACGCAAAGTAAAAAAACAAATGCTGCGTGGGCAAATTAATGCACGATTTGGTATTCAAAAAGATTAGAAAATAACGGTTTAAAATGCCTCGCGTTTATCAGCCTGAACTTCCCCTCGCATCCCCATGTGAAAAGGAGAATAAGTCTAACCTATTGAAGGCGGCGTGAGCGGAGCGATTCCTTTCTATATACGTATAAAAACAAGATACAAAGCACTCTGATTCTATCTGCACACGTAAAGCAGGCGAAGCTCCGTCCCTTTTTCCACAAGTCCTTGTAACTAGCAAAGGACTTTTTTTGCGCCTTAATTAGTTATAGATTTATACAAGGGAATTCTATAAACTTTACTTTAGATCGGTATGTAAAAAAATCGGTGTTATATACTAAACAAAAAGCTGTTTAAGAAAGAATCAGGAGCGATTTTTTATGGGATATATATCTAAAGAAAAGACATGTGACATCATTGAGGTATGTTTGCTTGCTGGCAGAATTATGTTAAGAAACGGTGCAGAAACTTATCGTGTAGAAGATACAATGATAAGAATTGCAAATGCTTTTGGGGTAGAATATTCCGATAGCTATGTGACCCCAACAGGAATAATTTTTACTTTGGAAGGGTTAGAACAAACGAACACAAAACTGATTCGTATTATCGAAAGAACAACAAATTTAGAGAAAGTTGTCAAAGTAAATGATGTTTCTAGAAAAATCAGTACTGGCGACCTTTCTATTGAAGAGGCGTATCATTTATTAAAAGAAATAGAAAAAGAGAAAAGTACATACAGTGACTGGGAGAGAGTTGTTGCTGCAGCATTAGCAAGCGGTTGTTTTCTGATTATGTTTCAAGGTGTTTGGGGAGATTTTTTCCCAGCGTTTATTGCTGGTGGAACAGGGCTATTATGTTCCATTTATTTTCACAGGGTAGTGCAAATTAAGTTTTTTGCAGAATTTTTAGCTGCGTTCCTTGTAGGACTGATTGCCTTTTCAGCGGTTTATCTTGGTTTTGGCAAAGAAGTGGATAAAATTATTATCGGATCAGTTATGCCGTTAGTTCCTGGATTGTCCATAACAAATGCCGTTAGAGATTTAATGGCAGGGCATTTAGTGGCCGGCATTTCTAAAGGGGCAGAAGCCTTTTTAACTGCATTTGCGATTGGTTCCGGAATCGCAGTTTTGTTTGTACTTTTATAAGGAGTTGCGACTATGATTACTTTTTTTGAACAAGCCCTTACAAGTTTTGTTGCATCATCCGCTTTTGCGGTGATATTTCATACTCCTAGAAAAATGCTGCTTCCATGCGGTTTTGTTGGAATGTGTGGCTGGGTTGCTTATTGGTTTACTGTTTATTATGATATAGATGCGGTTCCTGCAACGATAATAGGAGCCTTTCTAGTAGCAATTATTAGTCTTTTTTTCGCTAAAAAATATAAAAAGCCTGTTATTATTTTTAGCGTAGCAGGTATTATCCCACTTGTGCCAGGGGGGATGGCGTATGATGCGATGCGGAACTTTGTTGAAAATAATTATACCGATGCAGTAAGTTTAGCTGCAAAGGCTTTTCTTATATCTGGATCCATTGCAATGGGATTAATGTTTTCTGAAGTTTTTAATCAATTAATATATAAAGTTAATTATAAAAAGAAAGCAAGTAATTAGTAGGGGATATCTACTTTTTACTTGCTTTCTTCTTTTTGTCTAAATAAGAATAAAAATGGGTTTTTTCTGAAAATCTATACGAATGGATACAAAAATTTTTATTAGTGGGAGGATTTATGAATACATATGATTGCATTATTGTAGGCGGAGGCATAGCTGGTTTGCAGGCGGCCATTCAATTAGGGCGGTATCAGCATAAAGTGTTAATTATTGATTCCAATCATGGCAGATCTACTTTATGTCGAAGCTATCATAATATTTTGGGCTATCCGGATGGAATAAGTGGAGCAGAATTACGTACAATCGGTCAAAAACAAGCAAGCAGCTTAGGCGTTTCCTTTTTGCAGTCAACGGTTTTACATGCGGAAAAAAGGAATGGAGAATTTATATTATCAACAGAGTCGCAAGAACAATTTCATGCAAAAAGGCTGTTATTAGCAACGGGTATTATCGATACAATCCCACCTTTTCCTGAGTTGTTTCCTTGTTTAGGAATAAGCGTATATGTTTGTCCGGATTGTGACGGCTATGAAGTAAAAGGGAAAAAGACTGTGGTGATTGGAAACGGAGAGGTTGGGGCCAATATGGCGTTAACTTTAACTTACTGGACAAAAGACATCCTTTATATCAATCATGGCGGAGAGAAATTAGATGTAGAAGTAGAAAAAAAGCTGCAAGAACAAAACATCTCCTATATAAATAAAAGAATAAAAGAGGTAAAAACAGACGGAGCAAAACTAAAAAGCTATGTTTTAGAAGGGGAGATCGAAGTAAAGGCAGAACATAGCTTTATCGCATTTGGCAAAAATAAAGTAAAGTCCGATTTGGCAAAACAGTTAGGTATCGAGCTTTTGAGTAATCAGCATATTGTAGTGGATAGTCGTACAAAAATGACCAATATCAAAAATGTATGGGCAGCTGGCGATGTTGCAGCACATTCTGAACAAGTGACGATTGCGATGGGGGAAGGATCACAGGCCGCTATTTGGATCCATAAATCTTTGCTGGAAAACTAACAAGTCGCTCGATAAACGCGGTAACCGATAATGTTGCCATAAACATATAAGATGTGGGAATGCTCCATTAATTTGTTTTCCATCTCAGTATTTCTGGGAGCGGTAAGATCTAAGCCGTCTTCGTCTATTTCTGGTGAGGATGCCAAATATGAGAAAACAGAGTGTGCAGCTTTAATGTCAACGGATGCAAAACCTGCTTCTTTTATCTCGTATATCCATTCTTGTTCTGTCAAAACTTTTTCAATTCCATAGACAGAACACATATTATGTTGTTCATTCGACGTTAATTTTCTTTCGGAGGTCATTTCCAACACAAGCAGCACCCCATTTGGTTTTAGTACACGTTGTAACTCTTTTAATGATTTCTTCCAATTCGTGAAAATAAGAACGGATTCAACAAGAATAATATTAAAGCTATGATCATGAAAAGGCAGTTTTTCCACATTTCCTTGAAACAATCGAATCGGAAGCTGTTCTTTTTGAAAACGATGCCGGGCTCTCTTTACCATTGTAGGATGATAATCGATACTCGTTACATGACAAGGGTAATTTTTTTTTATATAAGCAGATGTTTGCCCGGTGCCACATCCAGCGTCAAGCAATTCTGTAGCTGCTGTTATATGCTCTTGTTCCAATAACGATTTCGTTAAAGACAATCCGCCTGGATGAGCACCGTTTACGCCATAATAAGCAAGCGCATCTTGATAGGTTGGTTTCATCTGGTTCCTCCTCGAATAAAGAAAAAGTCTTTAGAGTGCAAAATAACATTTGCTCTAAAACCTAAGCCTGAAAGACTTTTAATACTATATGGAGGTTTTTCGAAATTTGTTCATAAGAAGAGAAAGGAGGGCTATTTTCCTTTTGCTATAATAAGGACAAGAGTATAAAAGGAAGAAGGGGAATAAGATGGCACAAGCGAAAACAAATGCGATGCGTTTTTTAGATAGTCATGAAATTGCTTATGAAATCTATACATATAACAATAAGGACGGAAAAATAGATGGAATATCCGTTGCTGATAAAATCAATAAAGATGTTCAAATGGTTTACAAAACATTGGTTGTGAAAGGCAGCAATGATATTTATGTGTGTGTAATTCCAGTAGCAGAGGAGCTTGATTTAAAAAAAGTCGCCAAAGTGGTAAAGGAAAAGAAAATAGAAATGGTTGCCGTAAAAGATATTCAAAAATTGACAGGATATATTCGCGGTGGTTGTTCCCCAATAGGAATGAAAAAGAAGTATCAAACAATCATCGATGAAAGTGCTTCAAACCTTGCATCCATCATTGTAAGCGCTGGAAAAATTGGCATGCAAATCGAGTTGGAAGTGATGAATTTGCAAGAGGCAACAGATGCGTTATTAGCAGATGTTATTCATTAGCAGCGAAAGGTAGTGTGTCTCTATGATGGATCTGTGGGATATATTAACTCCTATTATCTATATAACGATTGTGTTCAATTTATATTACTCATATAGAGCTTACAAAAAAAGAATCCATTGCTAATTTTATTATTAGTATATTAATCAATTGCTGTATAGGGTTTCTAGCTCTATGGTCCATCGGAATTTTGTTGTTTATTATGGCTGGAATTCAGGCGCTAATTTTATTTAGATTAATACAGCGTGAAGATAGAAGGAGTTAGGGCTAAGAATGATGTTGGTTTGGAGAAGCGTTCGCTCGACTCCTGCGGGATTAGCGAGAAAGGCGAGACCCCGCAGGAGCAAAGTGACGAGGAGGCTCGGCGCTCGCCCCGCGGAAAGCGAGCGATAAGCTTCGGAAAACCCCTTTTAACAGAGCTTATTTTCAGGGTAGCCAATTTTTAAAAAGAAAGCATCATCTAAAATATAGATGATGACTCTCAACGTTTTTTATTACTTCAATAGTCAGCCCCGTTTTTTCCAATCTTCAAATTTGTCGGTCACGAAACCAGTTAATCTGAAGCTATTTGCAACATTAATCAAACGTTTGATTAAAAACTTGGATGATCAAGACGATATAATTGTTTGTAACGAGGATTCGCTGCTAATAGCTCCTCATGTGTACCGCGCATCTCAATTTTCCCGCCATTCATAAAGATGATTTCATCCATTTCTTCTATACCGACTAAATGGTGAGTAATCCAGATGATCGATTTCCCTTTCAAACTTGCAAAAATAGTTTTTAACAGCTCTTTTTCTGTTCGAGGATCTAAACTTGCATTCGGTTCATCCATAATGACAACAGGTGTATTTTGCAGAAGAATCCTTGCAAGTGCGACCCGCTGTTTTTCTCCTCCTGAAAAGCGCTGGCCAGTTTCTTGCATAAATGTATCTAAGCCATCTGGCAAGGTTTCCACCAATTTTTCGAGCTGCGCTAGTTTTATTGCTCTTTTGATATCTTCTTCTGATGCTTCCTCGATTCCTAGGGTTACATTATTTCGCAGCGTCGTATCAAATAAATGAGGATTTTGATTCAAAACAGAAATGATAGAAGCACTGTTTTCATGGAAAGAAAAAGCATCTCGACCATTAAACGTCACTTTTCCGGCAGTTGGAATAAGCGCCCCTTGAATCAGCTTTAGCAAAGTCGATTTCCCCGCACCGCTTCTCCCGATAATAGCGATTTTTTTTCCTTGAGGAATAGAAAGGCTCACATCAGAAACAGAAAAGTCCTTCTCGTTTTCATAAGAAAAACTCACTGAATCAACTTGAATATTGACTGTACTACCCTCTAGAACAGCCTCGTTATTACAAGGTGCATTGCTTGCTGTTAACTTTTTTAATCTTGCTAACGAGTCCTGATAAGCAGGGATTTTTTCAAAAGCATCGGAAATAATGAAAAAAGCTTCCAAGACAGGAAAAGCAACCAAAATAATGGCGGCAATTACTGTAGCGGAAATCGTTCCCTCTGCATACTGCTGGCTTGACCAAAGAGTTAACGAAATAATAATAACGGCTGCAATGCCCTGCGCAAGCAAGTTTCTCCATCTTGAAAAGCGCTGTAATTGATTATTGATGGCAGCAACAGCAGCTTCCTCTTTTTCATAACCAGCAATAAAGCTTGTCGTGCGGCCGCTGATTACCCAATCACTTATGCCAAGAATGCTGTCTGTTAAGCTTTGATATAAGCCATTTCTTTTCTGTTTGAATGCTTTTTGTTTTTTCTTGATAAACAACAATGAAAGGATTGGCAAAATAACTAATAATACAGCAAGATAACAGCCAATAAGAAGAGCGAATGGAACGTCCAACATCCCGATTGAAAACACCACTACAACATATAAAAAAATAGCAGAGATGGTTGGGAAAATCGTTCGTAAATAAATATATTGCAGCTGTTCAATGTCTTCCGCTAATATACCGAGCATATCTCCCATTTTGAAACGGCTTTTTAAAAACAGTGCTTGCGTTTCTAATATACGATAAAGCTTCACTCTCATCTTTGATAAGATTCGCAGGACGGTATCATGTCCGGCCAGCCTTTCTAAATAAGCAAAAACGGCACGACCTATGCCGAAAGTTCTGACACCAACAATCGGTATATACACAAGTAGTATATTTTCTACAGGAATTGCAGCTTTAGAAATTAAGTACCCGGATGTAAAAGTAAGCATAGCTGCTGTAAGAACAGTAAGAAAGCTTATAAGAATGATAAAGATAATTCGCGGGACATTTCCTTTTATAAACGGAACAATCCATTTTTCCTGATTCATGTTCTATTCACTCCTTACGCTTTCAGCAGCCTGTAATAGGCACCTTTTTTTGCAACTAACTCTTTATGTGTTCCTATTTCTACTATTTGCCCTTTATCTAATACAAATAGAAGATCCATTTCTTCCATCCAGTGCAAGCGATGGGTCGCAAGAAAAACTAATTTTTCGTTAAATAGGGGCAGCATCGTTTTCTTCAGCTCAAATTCTGTTTCAATATCTAAATGGGATGTCGGTTCATCCAATAACATCACAGGGCGGTTGCTTAAATAGGCCCGTGCTAACGCGACGCGCTGCTCCTGCCCGCCGCTCAGTGTTCTGCCCCCATCTCCTAATAATTCATCTAAACCGTTTGGAAATGTTGTATACAGTTCATACAAACCGGTTGCTTTTAAAGCGTCAACCACTTCTCCGTCCGTTGCCTCAGGAGAATAGAAGCGAATATTATCTCTTAATGAAAGACTGAATATATAAGGAGACTGTGGAATATAAGTAGTCTGCTGTCTCCAGCTATCATTTGTTAAGCTTGTTTTACTCCCATTTAAAGCAATCGAACCAACAGTATGACGGGAAAAACCACTTAATATATCAATGAGGGTAGATTTTCCAGCTCCACTTTCTCCGACAATTCCGATTTTTTTCACACCATGAAGATGAAAGGTGATATCGTGCAATGTCTCTTCTTCGTCTTCGTGATGACGAAAGCCAACGGAATGAAAAGAGAGTTCATTAATAGTAGAACCAATAACATTGCGGTCTTCCTTATTTATTTTTTTGCCAAGAATTGTTTGAATCGATTCACCCGCTTCTTTTCCATTTAATGTAGCATGATAATCTGCGCCAACCATTCGAACGGGAAGAAAATATTCTGGTGCTAACATTAAAATAGTGAGTGCTGGCAATAAAGTTAAATGTTCATTTATTAATCGAACACCTAAATTAACGGCAACTGAAGCTACTGACAATGAAGTGAAAAAGTCTAATGAAAAAGAAGAGAGAAAGGCAACTCTTAATGTTTTCATCGTGGCAGAACGATACTGTTCGCTGACTTTTTTAATATTTTCACTATGTTTTTTGCTTTTTCCAAGAAATTTAAGTGTCTCCAACCCTCTTAAAGAATCTAAAAAGTGATTGGATAAAATTCGGTATGTAGCCCATTGCCGGTTCATTTGGCCTTTTGCAGCAAGTCCGACTAAGATAAGAAAGCCAATTAAAATCGGCATCGTGATTGTTAAAATAATGCCGGATATCCAATCCATCCAATAAACATAGAGAAGCAGCATCGGCGGAATAACTGCTGTTGCAATCATTCTTGGAAGAATTAGCTCTAAATACGTTTTAAATTGCGAGATTCCTTCTATTACAAGGGTGGAAACTGTACCACTTCCTTGTTTTTTCGTAAATTTAGGTCCGAGTTGAAATAATTTCGTCAATAGTTGAAATCGTAAGTTTTTGCTCGTTTTTTCTGCAAAATCTGATGAGATTTTTTGCTGCATAAGATGAAGAAAATGACGGGCGATAAATGCGAACAAAAACAATATGATTTCCTCATATTGTTTTTGAAGTGATTCACCCTTATATAACGCAACGATTACTTCTGCAAGCCATTTGGCCTGCAGAATAATCGCTGCACCTTGTATAATGATTAACAGTGTTAATATAAAGAGAATCGGCTTGATCCCTTTAAATTTAAGTAAATCTTGTTTCATTAATATTCAAGATGAGACTTCTCAGTAACTCTTTTGCGGAATACAATATAGCTCCATATTTGATACCCAAGTACAAAAGGCAATAAGGTAAGAGCCACAATTGTCATTACTTTTAAAGAATAGTTACCAGAAGCTGCGTTTGAAATCGTTAAGCTGAAAGTTTCACTAATCGAGCTGATCATTACTCTTGGGAATAAGCCGATAAAAACTGCTGCAAAGGATAGGATGATAACGCCGCCTGTCATGCCAAACGCCCAGCCATCTCTTTTTCTAGAAATAAAGAAGCCAGCAAGAACAAATACGATGACACCTAATCCGAATATCGCAGTTAAAATTTCACCTCGAGCATCAAAAATATCTGATTTAATATACGTCAGAATCGAAAATGCCGCTAATAAAATTCCTAAAAGAGGCAGTAGCTTTTGTGCTGTTTTGCGAGCACGATTTTGTAAATCTCCAACAGTGCGAAGGGTTGTAAACATAAGGCCATGAACTAAACAAAGAATTAAAACGGTTAAACCGCCAACTAGTGTATAGTAGTTCACGATATCAAAAAAGCCAGCTTTTAATTCCATGTTTTTATCGATTGGCAAACCTTGCATGAAACAAGCAAATACGACGCCAAATAAAAGCGGAGGCAACAAGCTTCCTAAAAAGATGCAAACATCCCAAGATTTCTTCCATAAGGGGCTGTCGCCTTTTGCACGGAATTCAAATCCAGTAGCACGGATAATCAATGCTAATAATACAACAACAAGTGGTGTATAAAATCCACTGAAAAGCGTAGCATACCAGTGAGGGAAAGCAGCAAATAAAGCGCCCCCAGCCGTAATCAGCCAAACTTCATTCGCATCCCAGAAAGGGCCGATAGAATTAATTAAAATACGTCTTTCCATATCATTTTTTGCAATAATCTGCGTGGACATGCCAACACCGAAATCAAATCCTTCTAAAAAGAAAAACCCAATGAATAAAACAGCGACTAATATAAACCAAAGAACATTTAACTCAAGCATGGAAACCCTCCTTCGCAAATGGGTCATTGTTTACTTTACTATCTTTTTTGTCTAGCATATAGGGTCCTTTTTTAATTACTTTCACGTATAAAAAGGCCATGATGACAGCTAGAATTGCATAGATGGTTGAAAATGTAATCAAAGAAAATAATACTTGACCGGCACTTACACTAGGAGAAATACTGTCTTCTGTTGTCATTAGACCAAACACAGTCCAAGGCTGTCTGCCGATTTCTGTCATAATCCATCCTGAAGTATTTGCAATAAATGGCAAAGATATACTTGCGATCATTAAACGGTAAAAGACTTTATTTGATTTTGTTGTTAACTTTTTCTTCCATGCTAAATACACACCGTATATGCCTAATAGAATCATCGCTACACCTGCAGCAATCATAATTCTAAAGCTCCAGAATGTTGTTTTTACTGGTGGGATATAGTTGCGCTCCCCATATTTAGCTGTATACTCTGCTTGCAGCTCGTTCATGCCTTTTACACTGCCTGACAGCGTATTATAAGAAAGAATACTTAGTGCATAAGGAATTTTTATTTCATTTGAGTTTTGTTTCTTTTCTACATCAATGTTAGCGGACATAGTCCATGGTGCTGGATCTTCACTTCTATCCCAGAGACCTTCACTAGCTGCCATTTTCATTGGCTGTGTTTTCACTAAGTATTGTGCTTGGCTGTGGCCGGCAACAGCTGTTAAAAAGGAAGCAGAAAGAGCAACTGCAATTCCGATTTGGAATGATTTTTTGAAAAATTCGACTTCTTGTTTTTTTAACATTTTGTAGGCGCTAATGCCTGTTACGAGAAAAGCGCCAGTTGCTAATGCACCTAAAACTGTGTGCGGGAATTCTACAAGTACTTGACCGTTTGTAATGAGGGCAAAGAAGTCATTCATTTCTGCACGGCCGTTGTTTGTTTCAAATCCAACAGGATGCTGCATAAAGGAGTTAGCGACAAGAATCCAAAAGGCGGAAATTGTTGTACCAAGAGCAGTTAGCCAAATGCATGCTAAATGAACTTTTTTCGATAATCTTTCCCATCCAAAAATCCACAAACCGATAAAGGTTGATTCCATAAAAAATGCAAGAAGTGCCTCAATCGCAAGTGGTGCACCAAACACATCGCCAACAAATCGAGAATAATTAGACCAGTTCATGCCAAATTGGAATTCTTGGAGAATTCCTGTAACGATTCCGATAACGAAATTAATAAGAAATAGCTTTCCCCAGAATTTCGCCATCTTTTTATATTCTTCATTGCCACTTTTTACATACATTGTTTCCATGATTGCGATTAGAAATACTAATCCAATAGAAATTGGTACGAATATAAAGTGGAAAATGGTAGTGGAAGCAAATTGTAAACGTGATAGAAATACCATATCCATGTATTTCTCCTCCTTTTCTTTTATGTTCCCATTTTTCGGGAGATATTTGTGAACTTCAAAACTTTTAAAAGCGATAAATATCATTGCGTAATCAGTGTGTTTGTTAATAAAAATTAAATAAAATGATGGAAAATAGGTATGTTTATGTCCGTTCGTGCAGTGAATTTTTTGTTAAATCTTGTTGATTAAATACTGGTATATACGGAAATTCTAAAAGAATAGGTGTATTTTTTCCAACCGTCTCCTTTTTTTAAAATGATAGCTATATCATAATGAAAAATAGACGGTTTGAGTGGAAAATCACAAAAAGTTTGAAAAAAGTTCACAATTTCACATAAAACGAAAGATTGGCAACAAAAGGATATTGAAATTTGTTAATCGCCAGTTATCTGTGATATGGGAAGAATTTATTGTTTCAATTTCTCCTCTTTTTGTTTCATTTTCTTAGAAATAGCTATTATTCTACAAAAATCGACGGAAATTGCACATTTTTCATACCACATCATCGGTTTATTTTCCAGATTATGTTTCATCAGGAGTTAAATTAGGAATAAATGCATATACTTTGATTGATAAAAAGGAAAGTTGTATGCTTTTATAGGCGGGCTATGGAAGGGGAATATTAACAGTTGAGGGTGTTTAAATCATGGTGAAATGTATTGCAATTGATATGGATGGAACGTTATTAACCTCTGCGCAAGAAATAACAACAGCAAATAGGGAAGCGGTTAAGCTGGCTCAACAAAAAGGAATAGAGGTTATTATTGCGACAGGCCGTGCTTATGAGGAAGCAGGCGATTTATTAAAAGATGCTGGGATTATTACACCGTTGATTTGTGTAAATGGTGCTGAAATACGAACAAATAAGCATGAAATAATCGGAACCAACCCATTAGAGAAGAATCTGGCGAAAGAAGTAGCAGAAATCTTACATCAAAATCAAGTTTATTATGAGGTATATACAAATAAAGGGACATTTACATTAGATAAAAAAATGGCAAAAGCATTGATTATGGACATTTTTACTGTAGGTGGACATGCAAGAGATTTAGAGGAAATACAACAAGCGGCAGACGAGCGGCTGGAAGAAATTAAGGAAGCAGAAAGTTATTTACCTTTATTTGAAGAGGACGAGTACATTATCTATAAATTACTTGCTTATCATGCAGATCAAACGAAACTGGATGAAGTGAGAAATGAGTTAAGCAGCGTGAAAGGCTTGGTTATTAGTGCATCAGGTAAAGAAAACTTAGAGTTGACAGCAGTCAATGCGCAGAAAGGTGTAGCCTTAGAAAAGTTTGTGCAGTCAAAAGGAATTTCATTAAAAGATACAATGGCAATTGGTGATAATTTTAATGATCTTTCTATGATATTAAAGGCAGGCAGAGCGGTTGCGATGGGAAATGCAGTGGATGAATTAAAAAAACATGCTCATTTTGTAACGGCAACAAATGAAGAAAGTGGTGTAGCTAAAGCAATAAATTTAGTGATAAAGGATGAATAGGAAAAAAGGCAAACCGTCAAAGTGTGGTTTGCCTTTTTAATCCCTTGGTTTTAACCCATAAAGAATAAATTGAATCGTTCGTTCGATTTCTTCCTCTTCATTCCATTTTGCTTCTGGAAGCATAATATAGCGGGCAATAAAATAGCCAAAGATAGAGGAGATTGCTAATCGGACAGCGGAAAAAGTAGGGATGTCGATGATTTCTTCTTTTTCCTTGTATTGATCAACAATTTCTTGCAATCGACCAAATACCTTAACCGCGATTTGTTCTTTAAATGTTTCTCTGAGGTCATCGTGAAAAGGTATTTCTTGAATGAGAATTTTAAACAGAGTATAGTTTTTTTGTAAAAATTCTACTCTGTTTTTTACTATTGCTCGGAGTAACTCTTCAAAGCTATTATGAGAAACCTTTAGCACCTTATCAAAATCTTTCATAATCAAAGGGGCAATAAATGTACTTACCATTGGTGCAAGCAAAGCTAAAAGTAAATCTTTTTTTGTTTTATAGTGCCGAAATATCGTTCCTTCTGCCACTCCAGCCTTCTTTGCAATTTCACTTGTAGAGGTTGCTGCAAAGCCTTTTTCAGAGAACGCCTCAATAGCTGCAGTAATAATTTTTTTTTGCTTTTCTGTAATATTGGCTTCATCTTTAAGAATATGTTCTAAAATTGAATCTTGATCAGACATTATAATGCTCCTTCTGAGTAACTGATTACTATTATTATAATGGAAGATGGCAAAAAAGAGAAAAGCTGAAATAAGTTATATTTTACGATATTTTTTTAGAGAAATAATATTAATGATGATAAAAATGACAGAGAAGCCTAAAAGCACAGCAAGCGGCACGATAATATCTTCGAATCCCTTGCCGCGAATCATGACATCTTTTAAAGCATCACCTGCATAGTACAAAGGTGTAATAATGGAAATCCAACTAATGGAAGAAGAAATCGTTTCTAAATTAAATAAACCAGAAAAAAATACTTGTGGTACAACAATTAATGGGATAAATTGCATCATCTGTAATTCATTTTTAGCAAAGGAAGAAAGTAAAATACCTAGTGTTAATGCTGTTAAAGAAAGAAGCAGATTCGTTAACAAGACATAAGCAATGGAACCTTCATTTATCATGTTTAATATATAAACAGAATAGACAACAATAATACTTGATTGAATCATTGTAAATAATCCAAAACCAATTACATAAGATAGGACAAGCTCCCATCTTCTAATGGGACTAGATAACAGCCTTTCTAACGTACCTGAAGTTCTTTCTCTTAAAAAAGAAACTCCCGCTACTAAAAATACAAAGAAAAAGGAAAAGAAACCTAGTAGCACAGGTCCAAATGAATCGAATTGGCTAATATCTTTAGAACCGTATAAATATTCTATATTTAGATGTTCAGCATTACTATCAGCAGGCTGCAGCACTTCTTTTATAGTAGATAATGTAGTGCCATTTACTGTTGGATCACTGCCTTCAATTAAGATCGATGGGGTTTGATTTTCGAATGATAGAAATCCGTCGATTTTTTTATCTTCTATTGCCTTTTTAGCGTCCTTATTATCTTGATAAGAATAAAGAGTAACATCACTTTCTTCAAGTGAGGCTGTTACTTTCTCTGGGGCATTTACAAGACCTATTTTCGGTTCATACGCATCACTGTTAAAAATTAAGTTTAATAAAGTTAAAATGAAGATTGGAGCAAGTATCATCATCGCCACTGTTCGTTTATCCCGGTAAAATTGTTTCATAATGCGAATAACTAGCGCCTTAATTCTCATAAGAAAGACCTCCGTAATATAAGAATGCTTCTTCCATGGTCTTAGCATCACATTGTTCCTTTAAGCTTTTAGGCGTCCCACTGGCAATAATTTGACCATTGCGAATCATGCCTAACGTATCGCATTTTTCTGCTTCGTCCATTACATGTGTTGTTATAATAATAGAAGTGCCTTTTTCTTTTAATTTTTCAAAACTGGCCCAAATATTTTTTCGTAAAACAGGGTCAATACCAACAGTTGGCTCATCTAAAATCAATAAATCAGGATCATTTAATAGTGCGATGCTAATCGATAATCTCCTTTTCATTCCTCCAGAATAGTTTGAAACAAGCTTATGAAGGTGATCAGATAAGTCAACTAAGGAAGCTGCCGTTTCGATCCGTTCTTTTTTCTTGTTTCCTTTTAAGCCATATAATGTTGCAAAAAAATCCAAGTTTTCCATTGCGGTTAATTCATGGTACAAGGCATCTGCCTGTGCCATGTATCCAATCCGTTCCATTACTTTTAAATTAGGCATTTTGTTATCTAAAACGGTGATGTTTCCTTTATCAGGTGTATCAAGCCCAACCAATTTTTTTACAAGCGTTGTTTTCCCAGAGCCAGAAGGACCTAATAAACCGAAAATTTCTCCCCTTTGAAGCTTCAAATTTATGTTATTAAGAATAGCCTGCTTACCAAATGATTTGTAAACAGAATCAACAGAAATAATGAGATTATTCGTCATCATCATTCTCCTTCCATTAAAATGAGTGATTACTCACTTTTATGATAATATGATATCAGCGAAATGTAAAGTGAGTAATCACTCATTATGCTAGTTTTTTGTGAATTTTCACCCACTACATAAAAATCAGTTATACTGAAATTATCATTAATTGAGACAAACCTATTTAATACAATTTGAGGTGGAATAAATGACTGATTTTCAGGCTAGTGCAGTGATTGCAAAACCAGTAGATCTTGTTTTTTCCTATATGGTAAATTTGAGGAATGCTCCAGAATATATGAAAGCAGTAGTAGAAACGAATAAAATAACAGATGGGTCAATTGGAGTTGGCACAAAATATCAAGAAACTAGAAAAGTGCGGGGGAAAAAGGCGGTTGCAGAAATTGAATTCCTTTCTTTTGAAGAGAATGTTTCTTATAAGACAAGAAGTAATTCCAATGGTTTAATCGTTGATTACGAATACGAGTTTTCAGAAGTAGAAGAGGGTACAAAAGTACAATTTAAAGCTAAATTGCATGTAAAAGGATTGATGATGAAGTTGACAAAAAGAATGCTCGTCAATATTTTAAGAGCAGAAGACGGAGATCATCTTCAGAGAGTGAAAGCAAATCTAGAAGAAGATAGTATCACAGAATAACTTTTATAAAAAAGGCTGTTTTCTCAAAGTTTGTTGTTTTTCACGAAAAAAAAATGGGAGAAGAAGTACTCAGCAGACTGAATACACGTAGACTCCTGTGGGAATGCGAGAAAGACGAGACCCCACAGGAGCGTATGCGACGAGGAGGCTCGACGCTCGCCCACGGAAAGCGAAGTGTATTCAGGCTGCGCGTTTAAAAGCAACAATCTATACGAAAACAGCCACAAAAAAAAGAAGAGGTGTGGTCCTCTTCTTTAATCATTAAATGTATACGTCCAAAATTTTTCTGTATAAAGTCTTGCATGAACTTCGGGATTTTGGTTGTTTAATCCTTCTTGTATCATTGCCATATACTCTTGTGTTTGTGAGCGATGTGCTCCAAGAGCAGCGATTTTTTTATCTGCATAGTTTTCTACATCCATTGTTATATCAGGATCTCCAAGATCTTCATAGCAATTTCGTGAAAAAGCTAAACAATAGAGCTTCGGACGTTTAGAAGCTTCTATTTTTTCTAATGTTTTTACAACCGCTTCTGCTGTAGCATCATGGTCTGGATGTACAGAGTAGCCAGGATAAAAAGAAATGACTAACGATGGATTTAACTCCTCGATAAGTGCTGAAAACTCGTTGATTAACACATCTTCTGCTAAAAATTCAATCGTTTTGTCGCGGTATCCCAACATGCGAAGGTCTTCAATCCCTAACACTCTTGCCGCTTCCTGCAATTCAGTTTTGCGGACAACTGGCAATGTTTCTCTCGTAGCAAATGGAGGATTTCCTAAATTTCTTCCCATTTCTCCAAGCGTTAAGCAAGCATAAGTTACAGGAGTTCCACTATGCGTAAATTTTGCGATTGTTCCTGAAACGCCAAATGCTTCATCATCAGGATGGGGGAAGATCACTAAAACATGTCTTTCATTTTCCATAGATACTTTTTTCCTCCTTTTCTATATCTTATTCAAATGGTTTTTCGCTGATTTCAAGGGCAACTGCCAGCTTTCCAGCAAAATCAAGCCCAGCGAGTAATAAACGATCTTTATCATCTACTTCATAATGAGTAATTCCTTCTGCATATACCCATCCTATTTCTGTTTTAAGTCCCACTCGATAGGGGCCATTGCCAGTGATTTTTCCATATTGATAGGCTAGTTTTGCGTTGCGTATATAGGCACCTGAATTAAAGAAGGATTCGTCTTTATGATTGGCATAAGCACCATTTGTTGTTTCTAGATGAATATATACATCTTTATTTGCTTTTCGGTCAATTTCCTGTTGTACTTTTTCAGCTTGTACGAATTCCATTTGCTCCCTCCTCCTATTCTAAAGTTTGTTAAAAAAAAGCCTAGAAGCTATAGAGAGAGAGTCTCTTAAGTCTTTACTTAGTATCGCTGCTCTTCTCCGACTTTTTTCTCCTGCTAGTATATTCTCTTGTTTATTTAATGGCGTCTTATTTTGCACTGATTGTTTCTTTTTGTTCTTTATTATTTCTATATGCACCATGCATCGTTGGGCCAACATATTCATTTAGTTTAAAACCATGGCTGATAGCTGCTGTGATAAAATCTTTTGCTGTTTGAACTGCTTCTAATACTGTTTTTCCTTTTGCCAACTCTGCTGTAATCGCCGCTGAGTAAGTGCAGCCTGCCCCATGTGTATAAGTAGTTTCTACAACGTCACTTTCATAAAAAGTAAAGTCATTTCCATCGTAAAGAAGGTCGATTGCCTTTTCGTGATTTAATTTGCTGCCGCCTTTAATAAGTACGTATTTAGGACCTAAAGCATGAATTTTAACAGCAGCTTCTTTTAAATCATCCACTGTTTTAATAGGTTTATCTGTTTTTGCCAACTGCCATGCTTCGAATAAATTAGGTGTTACAACCGTTGCTTTTGGTACAAGCAATTCCCGTAGTGCATCTGCTGTTTCAGGATGGAGCACTTCATCTTCTCCTTTGCATACCATAACTGGATCGATGACCACTTTAGCTAATTTATGTTCGTCTATTAACTTGCTGGCAAGTTCAATGATTTCAACAGAACCTAACATACCTGTTTTCATTGCATCAATGCCGACAGAAAGAACCGTTTCCAATTGTGATTCGACTGTATTGATTGCTTGAGGAAAAACGTTATGATGCCAGCCGTTTTTAGGATCCATTGTGACGATTGTTGTTAGTGCAGTCATTCCATATACGCCTAACTCTTGGAATGTTTTTAAATCTGCTTGAATACCAGCACCGCCGCTTGTATCCGATCCAGCCAATGTTAAAACTTTTTTCATTTTGAATGCCTCCTAGAGATGTCACTATAAAGTTAAAAATATATTGCCATATTTAGCGATATACAATTAGATTGGATAATTGTAGAATATTTTAAACTAATCATACAACTATTCACATTTTTTTTCATTAGATGACTATTGAAATCTATATTCTTTTTCCGTCTAGTTATAATTATAAGAATGGATAAAGGTAATTTGTATTAAATAATGATATTTTTTAGTAGAATGGGAATAGCAGTTAAGTTAGTGAATGATATAATCCGTTATAAAAGGAGATCAAAATGAACGTTGAAATAACTAATAACCCAATTTCAGTACAAGAAGTAATTGATAAAGTGATTAGAAGAGATGCTGGTGCTATTACTACTTTTATTGGCACAGTTAGGGAATTGACACATGGCAGAAAAACGCTACACTTAATATATGAAGCATATGAATCGATGGCGTTAAAGAAACTGCAGCAAATCGGGGTTGAAATAACTGAAAAATGGCAAAATTCAGAAGTGGCAATCACCCATAGAATCGGCAGGTTGGAAATAACGGATATCGCAGTTGTTATCGCTGTTTCCACCCCCCATCGTAAAGATGCGTATGAAGCAAATAGGTATGCAATTGAGAGAATAAAGGAAATAGTGCCTATTTGGAAAAAAGAACATTGGGAAGATGGAGAAGAATGGATAGGGAATCAACAGGGGACGATCTCTTATCTAACAGGAGAGCCGAAAAAGGAGGAGTAGTAATGAACAAAGTATTATTTTTTGCAGCCTTAAAAGATATTGCCGGAACAGAATCAGTTCAAGTAGAAGCTAGTGGAAAAACGGTAAGCGAAATAAAGACATTATTACAAAAAGACTATCCTGCATTGCCATTAGATGTCGCGATGACAGCTATTAATGAGGAATTTGCATTAGATGACGATGTAATAGCAAAAGAAGATGTGATCGCATTTATTCCTCCTGTAAGCGGGGGATAAGAAAAGCGTAAGCGACTTGTTCAGCCCTGAAGCTGGACAGCCTTCTAATTTCAAAAAGTTATACTGTTTTAACTTTTAGTTTTACGGAGAGGGGATAAAGGATGAACAATGATCGCTATTCCCGCCAAATACTTTTCCCTCCTATCGGAAAAAAAGGGCAGAAAAAGCTGGCAGAAAAGCATGTATTGCTGATTGGTGCAGGCGCACTAGGATCAAGTGCATCCGAAATGCTGACAAGAGCGGGAATTGGAAAATTAACTATTATTGATCGAGACTATATTGAATCAAGCAATTTGCAGCGGCAGACGTTGTATACAGAAGAAGATGTAGCAAAGAAACTGCCGAAAGCAATTGCCGCCCAAAAACGATTGCAAGCAGTGAATTCAGCATGTGATATACAAGCGATTGTTAGTGAAGCATCGATTGATTTATTGGAAAATATCATTGCAAGCGTAGATGTCATTTTAGATGCAACAGATAATTTTGAAACAAGGATGCTTATTAATGATGCAGCCCAAAAATATAATAAACCATGGATTTATGGTGCCTGTGTCGGCAGTGTCGGCATGAGCTATACAATTATTCCTGGTGTAACACCATGTTTGCACTGTTTATTACAGACTATTCCTCTTCAAGGAATGACATGTGATACCGGTGGAATAATAGCCCCTGCTGTCCAAATGGTGGTAACCCATCAAGTCACAGAAGCGATGAAGCTTTTAGTAGAGGATACGGAAGCGTTAAGAGGAACATTTTTAAGCTTCGATTTATGGAATAATCATTATCAGTCTTTAAAAGTGAACCGCATGAAAAAATCTACGTGTACCTCATGTGGAACAGAGCCGACTTATCCATTTTTAGACAAGAATAATCAAACAAAAACAGCGATTTTATGCGGCAGAGATACCGTGCAGATCCGGCCATCGAAAGAAAAAAAGGTATCGCTGAACAGATTGGCTGAAAGCTTGCAAAACAATGGATATGCTGTAAAGTTAAACCCGTTTTTATTATCGGTACAAATGGAAAAAGCAAGAATTGTTCTATTTACGGATGGAAGAGCGCTTGTTCATGATACAAAAGATCCTGTTTATGCAAAAACAATCTATGATAAATTGCTAGGATAGCATGTTCAGTTCCTAACATAAAACTCAAATGAAGATTCATCCCTCGTCTTCACCATCTAAAAAGAAATGAGGGCAGAATCAAACCTAATAAAGGCGGCGCGAGCGAAGCCAAACCATCTTGCATAAGGATAAAAAAACAAACTATGAAGCACCATCACTGGTTTTTTTAGTCAAGTAGGCATAGCTCCGGCCCCTTTTCAATAGAAGGCTGCTCTAAAGGAAAGAATGCAATCCATTATGGGAATTTGCATTTTAGCATTTAGAGCAGCCTTCTGTTTGTGCAAAATAGTCAAATGAACAATCCTTTTGACAAATGGGGCGGGATGCTATAAGGTTCAACTAACCATTTACAATTGATAGAAAGGGAGAAAAGATGGTTAATAAAAAAGAAAAAGAAATACTAAAAAAAGAGTTAAGTGCTGCCGAAAAGGAACAAGCGAGCGCAGCGATTGGAATAAATAGATCACGAGAATTCAGCTTCCCTACATTACGTTTATTTAAGAGAAAAAGGCGGCAGTTTAAACTACTATTTTTTCTGTTTGTTACAATCATGGTACTGCTGGCGGTGATTGCAGGGCTTTGGAAGATTGCTTTTACCGAAAAAGCGTCAGTAAGAACGAGCAGTTACTTAGAACAAATGAAAGATTTATCTTCCCTAGCAACCTCTCAAGCCTTTGTAAAAGTCATCCTCGAAAAAGAGGATAATGAGCTATTTGGTAAAGAAATTGAAACCAATATCCCAGGAACAAAAAGAAAGATATTACTCGTCGTTCCAGGTGCTGTAACGGCAGGGGTAAATCTAGAAAATTTGTCTGCTGATGATTTGAAAATCGACGAAGATAAAAAGCAAATAACGCTGCATTTGCAACATGCGCAAATATTGCAAGACCCTTCTATTGATTTTGAAAAAGTAGAAACTTACTCGTTAGCAGGGGTTTTCAGAGGGGAAGTAGACTGGAATGAGGCATATTCTTTAGCAAATGAAGCAAAGGAAGAAATACAAAAGGAAGCGATAGATCAAGGGATATTAACGGTTGCAGAAACAAATGCGAAAAAGACATTAAAGCAGTTTTATGAACAGTTAGGATATTCTGTAAACGTAACATTTAGCGAGGAGAACTAACATGGGAGATTTATTAATACAGAATGATTGGCAATCTTTTATAGCGAAAGAAAAACAGAAAGACTATTTTTTAAAGCTTGAAGCTTTTTTACAGCAGGAATATCAACAATATACGATTTATCCCGCCCAAAAGGATATTTTTAATAGCTTACTATTTACTCCCTATCATCATGTGAAAGTGGTGATACTAGGGCAGGATCCTTATCATGGACCAAATCAAGCCCATGGCTTAAGTTTTTCTGTTCAACCTAATGTTCCTACTCCTCCTTCTTTAAAAAATATGTATAAAGAATTAAAGGAGGATCTCGGCTGCCCTATTCCGAATCATGGCTATTTAAAAAGCTGGACAGATCAAGGAGTACTGTTATTAAATACGGTTTTGACAGTAAGAGAGGGGAAAGCTCATTCTCATCGAGGGAAAGGATGGGAAACTTTCACAAACGAAATAATAAAAGAGCTGAATAGACGGGAAGATCCAGTAATATTTGTATTATGGGGAAAACCCGCCCAAGAAAAGCTGACCTTTATTGACACGACTAAACATGAAGTAATTTTGTCCAGCCATCCAAGCCCATTATCTGCTTATCGCGGCTTTTTTGGAAGCAAACCTTTTTCTAAAATAAACGAGATTTTATCCAAATGGGGAAAAGCGCAGATCGAATGGCGTGTGGATGATTTTTTTGATCAGGAATAATATAATAAGAGTATGAACAAACAATTATGGTAGGCTTAAATGGAAGTCTGCTTTTTATTTATTGGCTGTGTTAAAGTAAATTATTAATATTGACACTTTGTTGATTGGAGCGAAGACGTGAAACTCCTGCGGGAAAAGCGAGTCAAAGGGAGACCCCGAAGGCGCAAAGCGAACGTCTCTCGCTGCAATCAACAGGCATGTTTAACAGAGTTTAACAGAGCCACCTATGCTAATAAAGATTTGTACCATGGGGGATGAAAATAAATAGTGTTCATTCAGCGTGAAGATATAAGGGGTTAGAGCTAAGAATGATGTTGGTTTGGAGAAGCGTTCGCTCGACTCCTGCGGGATTAGCGAGAAAGGCGAGACCCCACAGGAGCAAAGCGACGAGGAGGCTCGGCGCTCGCCCCGCGGAAAGCGAGCGATAAGCTTCGGAAAACCCCTTTTAACATAGCTTATGTCAGGGTAGCCTATTTATAAAAAGCAAAGGAGCGAGAGATGAATATATCAATCCAAAAATTATTAACAAAAATGGAAGATCAATTAAAAGAAGCAAAAGCAAGTGAATCGGAGTCGCGAATAAGAGAGCGTGTTCACGCGATTAAATCTTTATGTGAACTGATTTTAGAACAGGAAGAGAAAGGGGCAAGCTTGTCTTATCAAGTCGTGCAGCAGCCGGCAATTACTCCGCAGCCATCGTTCAGCCCTGCCCCACAGCCTATACAACAAACGCAAACACAGAAATTAAATACAGACGAAGGTAATGGAGACTCTTTATTTGACTTTTAAGAGGAAGTTCAAAAAGTCACCTAATGATAAGCGTCGGATCTCTTTGTTGGCTTGCTACTAATTTGTAGCCTTTTTGAACACACAATTTAAGATAAGGCAGGAGAATATGATGAAAACTTTTATTATAATTGGGGCGTTAAATGCCTTTTTAGCGGTTGCGTTAGGGGCGTTTGGTGCACATGGTTTAGAAGGAAAAATAAGCGTAAAATATTTAGAAATTTGGAAAACAGCTGTGACGTATCAAATGTTTCATAGTACAGGGATCTTAATTATCGGAGCACTTATGATGAAATTCCCGCAAAGCAATTTATTAAGCTGGTCTGGCTGGCTGATGCTCGCAGGCATTATTCTATTTTCTGGAAGCTTATATGTTTTAGCTCTTAGTCAAATTAGTGTTTTAGGTGCAATCACACCAATTGGCGGTTTGGCCTTTTTAACTGCTTGGGTATTATTAATTATTGGTGCTGTTAAACATTTATAATTTGTAGCAAAGGAAACGGAGCCACGCCTATTTTAATTGTAATTGTATAAAATAGGGTGCTCCGTATTTTGTTTTCTTTTTCAAAAGAAGTACAGCCCCATCGAATATTATCTTGGCGGGTAGACCGACAGACCTGGTGCTGCTGCTCCGTATGGATATTCATACTCAATTTCTTCCTCAAATGTAACGTAATCTAAATAAACCATTGGAATTAAATAGCGTACACCAGTTTGTGGATCGCTTAAAATCAAATGATCACGGCCAGCAGCTTCAATAATTCCTTTAAAAATCTTTGCATTCCATTGTGTGTTATTTTCAAATGTTGTATAAACAGTTGCCAGTTTTCCTTTATTTAACCGTAAAATATTTTCAATATAAGATGCTTCAATTGGCAGCTGTCCTTGTAATGCAGGTGGTGTAGTAGGTTGAGCAGGCGCTTGCTGGGGGGCAAATTGCTGTCCCTCAGGTGTTTGCCCAGGAGCTGCTCCATAACCTTGTGGAAAGCCGTAATTTGTATAATTGCGGTACGTAGGATTTTGACCGTAATACTGACTCATTTTCATCCCTCCATTTATTTAAAAAGAAGTAAACATATTTCATCCATCCAAATGATCGAAGTTGCCATTATTCATTTCTGGTAAAGTAAAACTCACTATTTCATCCTATGAAGGGATTTCCACACTTATGACTATCTTGATTAAATGTTAGTAATAGTACATTTAAAAAGAAGGCTCTGTTAAACATTAATGTTGTTTATAGGAAGGGAGTGGATTTCCTGACCTTTTGAAAATCAACAATGAAATTTAACAGAGACACCCATGCAATAAAATTTGCACTATGGCACATGGAAAGAAGCAGTCTCCACATTTATAGCGCAGAGCAGCGTGAATACACGAAGACTCCTGCGGGAAAGCGAGAAAGACGAGACCCTGCAGGAGCAAAGCGACGAAGCGGCTCGGCGCTCGCCCGCGGAAAGCGAAGTGTATTCAACCTGCGGAACCTCTTTTCAGGGTAGCCAAAAAGAAAAAGGACAACGATAATGTCATCCACTTTTCGTTATCCTAAAATGTCCCTATTATTTAATTCACATGTAAGTAGCTTTGAATAGCTTCCACTTTTAAAAGATTTCCTACAAAAAAGGAACCGAATTCTCCGTAACGTGCGCTTACTTCATCAAAACGCATTTCATATATGAGTTTTTTGAATTGAAGAACATCATCAGAGAATAGTGTAACTCCCCATTCATAATCATCAAAGCCAACAGAACCTGTAATAATCTGTTTTACTTTTCCGGCATATTGGCGGCCGATCATGCCATGGCTGCGCATCAGATTTTTTCGATCCTCCATCGGAAGCATATACCAATTATCATTTCCTTGGCGGCGCTTGTCCATTGGATAGAAGCAAACATATTTTGCCATTGGAAGAATCGGATATAGTCTTGCTTTAATATGAGGGTTCTCATATGGATCTTCATCAGAATCAGCTGGAAGATAGTTGCTTAACTCTACTACTGATACGTAGGAATGGGCAGGGATTGTAAACTCTGCCAATTTTGTTTTATTAAATTCTGTTTCTATTTCGTTTAGCTCTTCCATTGTGGGGCGCAAAATCATCATCATTAAATCTGCTTTTTGTCCAACAACCGTATATAATGCATGGCTGCCTTTATTATCGGATTGAACAGTGCTCCATTTTTCTAATAACCCAAGAAATTCATGGATTGCTGCTTGTCTGTCATCATTGGATAACATTTTCCATGTCGTCCAATCAATTGTTCGGAAATCGTGGAGACAATACCAGCCATCCAGCGTTTTTGCTGCTTCACTCATCTTATCACTCCTAAACGTTGAAACGTTAAATATATAACCCTACTATAACATAGTTTCTCCAAAATCATGTTGCATACAACTTGCTGAAAAAGAAAATTGAGATGAAATAAATCAAGTAAAATTGCTAAATAGTCGGAAAAATTTTGTCAAATATATGAAAAAAGGGAGAGATTTCATAAATATAGTGGTTACTCCTTGAATTTTTACTATGGTAGAGTATCCTATAATAGGGACTATAAGATATATAGGAGGATTAAATGAATGAGCGATTTATTTACAGGTTTAAAAGAAAAAGTAACTGGACAAGATCTAAGAATTGTTTTTCCTGAAGGATTGGATGAAAGAATTTTAAAAGCAGCTAGCCGTTTAGCGGAAGAAAACGTGTTAACTCCTATCTTAATTGGCGATATAGAAGAAATTCAAACAAAAGCAAAAAACTTAGGTGTTTCTTTAGAAAAAGCAGAAATTTATGATCCAAAAAAATATGATCAATTCGATGAACTTGTAGCTTCTTTTGTTGAAAGGCGTAAAGGAAAAGCAACAGAAGAAGATGGTAGAAAGATTCTTTTAGATGAAAACTACTTTGGTACAATGCTTGTTTATACAAACAAAGCAGAAGGATTAGTAAGTGGAGCGATTCACTCTACTGCAGACACAGTTAGACCAGCATTGCAAATTATTAAAACAAAGCAAGGTGTAAAAAAGACATCTGGTGTCTTCATTATGGTACGTGAAAATGAAAAATATGTATTTGCGGACTGTGCAATCAATATTGCTCCAGATAGTCAAGATCTTGCAGAAATCGCTGTAGAAAGTGCAAAAACAGCAAAAATGTTTGATGTGGATCCACGAGTTGCATTATTAAGCTTCTCGACAAAAGGATCAGCAAAGTCTCCTGAAACAGAAAAAGTAGAAGCAGCTCTTGCAGAAGCTAAATTAAGAGATCCACTTCTAGTAATTGATGGAGAATTCCAATTTGACGCAGCGTTTGTTCCATCTGTTGCTAAACAAAAAGCGCCGAATTCACCACTTCAAGGAGACGCAAATGTATTCGTATTCCCAAGTTTAGAAGCAGGAAATATTGGCTACAAAATTGCTCAAAGACTAGGAAACTTTGAGGCAGTAGGACCGATTTTACAAGGCTTAAACCGTCCGGTAAATGACCTTTCCCGCGGCTGTAATGAAGAAGATGTGTATAAACTAGCATTAATTACAGCAGCTCAAAGCTTAAGCAACTAAATAGCGGTACATAGAGTACCATACCAAAAATGTCTGCTGCAAAATAGCAGGCATTTTTGGTATGGAAACAATACAAAGTTTTTCCTCTACAACCCCTGATGGCTTTTCCACCGAAAAATTAGATAATCTATCTTCTTTTTTTCCCAGATTGTTTCCGTTATAATAGGGTATTATTTGTTCCTGAAAAAAGGAGATTAAGGATGAAAGAGAATCATAATTTGTTGCATCAAGAAAAATGGAGAATTATTGATCAGTCCAGCACAGGGCTGCATGTATCAGCACTGCATTCGTTTGGAATGGACGATACATTATGTGCTTCTGTAGGCAGCGGCAGTTCTCCTGCAACGGTGCGGACATGGGTCCACGACCGTACCGTTGCACTAGGTATTCAAGATACAAAGCTGCCTCATATGCAAAAGGCGCTGGCATTTTTAGAAGATCAAGGATACCGTTATATTGTACGTAATTCAGGTGGACTGGCGGTTGTATTAGATCAAGATGTATTAAATATTTCCATCATCTTGCCGGAGCAGGAGAAAGGAATAGATATAAATAGTGGATATGATGTGATGTGGGAACTAATTAAGCGGATGTTTGCTAATTTTCAGCGAGATATTGAAGCAAAAGAAATTAAAGGGTCTTATTGCCCAGGCAGCTATGATCTTAGTATAGACGGCAAAAAATTTGCCGGCATATCACAAAGGCGAATTCGTAATGCTGTAGCAGTGCAAATTTATCTTTGTGTGAACGGCAGCGGGAAAAAACGAGGCGAATTAATTCAGCAGTTTTATTCATTAGGTGTTGCAAATGAACAAACAAGACTTGCTTTTCCAGTGATTAAGCCAGATGTTATGGCATCTTTATCTGAACTTCTCGGAGTAGAATTAACCGTGGATCAAGTAATGACAAGATTATTATGGACGTTAAAGGAACATGCGGGCCTATTATATGCCGATCAACTGCAAGGGGAAGAAATCTCTTTATTTGATGCGTACTATCAGCGCGTAACAGAAAGAAACGACAAGATTTTACAAGCGTTTGTATAATCAAAAGGCTGTTTTCTCAAAGTTTGTTGTTTTTCACGTGAAAAAATGGGAGAAGAAGTACTCAGCAGACTGAATACACATAGACTCCTGTGGGAATGCGAGAAAGACGAGACCCCACAGGAGCGTTTGCGACGAGGAGGCTCGACGCTCGCTAAACGGACGAAGTGTATTCGGGCTGCGAGTTTAAAAGCAACAATATATACGAAAACAGCCAATCAAAAAGAGGATTTTTCCTAATTATGCTTACCATTGCTATAAACAGCATGGTAAAGTAGTTTTAGGAAAATCCTCTTTATTTAATCGAGAATGGCTGCCAGTGTCCTCTTCCTCTTTTTTTATCTCTTTGTTATTAACTTATTCTGCTACTTTTTCTAAATTCCCGTTTTTATCCATTTTAAATTTAGTGGCAGGTCGGTCCTCTTCATCTAATAAAACAAGTTTTCTTGCCCTATTCATTATTTTCATTAATGTTTCGTAGTCTTCTTGAATCGTTTCTGAATTGTTCTCCAGGTTATTCAAAGTGTTCTCTAATTCCTTATTTTTACTTCTTAATGTACCTATTTCTCTTTTTAATCTTTCATTCTCGCTTTTTAAAATATCCACTTGCATTTGTAAGTTTCTAAAATTTTGCAAATAAGAAATAACAGTATCAAAGTCTAGGTTATTCGTATTGTAAGTAGGATTGGATCTTACATTAGCCTGCTGATAATTCTCATTTTGTTCGAAATTACTTGGTTGGTAGCTTGCTATAACTTCCTCTTGTGGAGGTAAAACATCTGCTTCCAATAAGCCCATTTCTACATTGGTAGATACAGATAATGCCTCGAAGTCATCTGCTGTTGGGGCAGGTGGCGAGTAAAGTAGTTTCTTCTTTCCACTCTGATCCTTCCCTAACATTCTTTGCCGTTGTTTTCGTTGCTTTTTAGCCAATTGCAGCGCTTTTTCATACTGGTGTCGTACAACAGCGTTCCATCTAAATCCACAAGCTGCAGAAGTTCGATTCAACTTATCTCCAACTTCTTCAAAGGCATTTAATTGTGTGCTGCCTTCGCGCACATGACGCAATACTGTTTCCGCTAATAATAAATCATTTTCCTCTGACCAAGCATCTTGGCGTAATTTCATTATACTCAACTCCCAAAATTTTACGATAAATAAATAGTGATAGTTACATCATTTCCAACTATTTTTTTATTTATACAAGGAATTGTAAGGATAGTAGATTTTTTTATAGTAAAGGCTCAGCTAAACTATAATGTTGTTTATGGAAAGGGAGTAGATTCCCTGACCATTTGAAAATCAATAATGGAATTTAACAGAGCCTTAGTAAAAAATAATCATGAGTTTCCTATTTATATGGATAAGAAGAAGAGTACTTGTAGACCACAGGCTCGAAGGATGCAAATCAATCGACGAAAAGTAATTACGTTGCGTACTTAGTCGACTTTCCTTTTTCTGCGTATTTAGCCGGTCAGGAGCCATCTTGGTTTATGCTTGTCGCTGATAGACAGGCGGCTTACCCTTTTCCTTCGATTGTTCATTCTGAATAAAAAAGGCTGAAAGAAAGGCAAATATACTAGTGACAAATCCAAACATAAATAGATGGTGAATGCCAGCCATATTACTTGTTCCACTTGTTAGAAGGGCTCCCATAATAGTAACTCCTACAGCAGTACCTATATTTCTGCAGAACATAAAAAAAGAAGTGGATATGCCTTTTTCATGGTTGCCTACTAACTGTTGTGAGCCAATTACGCCAACGGTGCTGATTAGCCCGAAAGCTAATCCTTGAATAAGCATAATAGCGAAAGTATACACAAAACCGTGTGTCTCATTTAATAAAGCTAATAAAATCCCGGAAATAACTAATAATGTATTCCCAATTATTAATAGAATACGATAGCCGTATTTTACTATCCATTTTCCGGCAGGGACAGATACAAGCATCCATCCGACTGCAACGCCTAGTAAAGCAGTCCCGCTTATAAAGGTGGATAATCCTGCGATATCTTGTAGGAAAAGGGGAATAAAACTAGCAGTTCCAAATAAAGCTAGTGTCCCGATAAAAGAATTTATATAAATCCATGTAATCGTCTTATTTTTAAAAATGGTAAATGGCACAATAGGAGAAATTTGTTTTTTTTCAAAAAAATAAAAAAGAGTTAATAATGCAATTCCAAGCATAGAGAAGAGAATAGTATTTTTTTCAACGATTGTAATAAGAAGCAGGAAGGTGATTCCAGCAGCAAATAAAATGGCCCCTATATAATCGATGTTTGCTTTTTTCGGCTGATAATGTTCTTTATAAGGCAAGAGGGTAAGAACAGCTAATAAACAAACAGGCAGATTAATAAAAAATATCCATCTCCATGAAAGAAGTTCAACAAATAAAGAACCAAGCAATGGTGCAATAATAGCAGATAATCCCCACATTGCAGTAAATAGCGCCTGGATTTTTCCGCGTTTTTCCATAGGGAAAAGATCACCTGCAATAATAGCTGGAAATGGCATCATAAATCCTGCTCCCAATCCTTGAATGCCTCGGAAGGTAATCAGCTGTACCATATCTGCTGAGAGTCCACATAATAAACTGCCCAATAAAAATAAAATAATTCCAAAACCAAAAATCTTTTTCCGCCCAAATAAATCCGAAAGTCTTCCTGCAATAGGAGAAAGAATGGTACTCATAATCATATAGGTTGCAAAAGACCATGCATATAAGTCCAATCTGCCTAATTCCTCTGCGATAATAGGCATGGTAGTGTTCATAATAGTCGAATCAATGGATGCAACAAGCATGGCGAGTACAATGCTGGTCATTACGAATAATCTACTATTTTTCATTTAAACGCTCCTCCTTAAATTCAGAAGAAATTATACAATAATAATAATCAGAAAGATAGGCAGAAAGCTTAAAGAACGTTGAAATGTTGTCGAAACGCTGCATAATATGTTTTTTTATCTTAAATAATAGAGGCAAACAAGCAGTTATTACAGTATTTCTACTAATTTTGAAAAAAGTTTGCATCTTGCATTGAAAAGAAAGAAGGGGTAAAATACCTTATAATGCGTGTTCAAAAAGGGGATAAATAAGAAGCTTTTTTGAACAACCTCTAAGATTAATGATATGTTTTTTATAGAAAGGGATGTCCCGATGGCAAACGAATTCCGTGTTTGCGACGATTGTCAGGCGGTTAATTTAAAAACATTAATACCTCGCCTAAAGCAAATTGACCCAGATGCCAAGATTGAGGTAGGGTGTCAATCTTATTGTGGTCCAGGTCGAAAAAAAACATTTGCTTTTGTAAATAATCGTCCACTTGCAGCGTTATCTGAAGATGAACTAATGGATAAAATAAATAACAAGCTAAAGAAGTAACCTGCTCTCTTAAAAATGAGAATAGAGCTGCAAACTTGTTATGTGCATAAATAGATCTCATAAAATAGAGGATGTTTCCGCAGGAAGTGTTAGCATTCATAAGAAGATTCTTATGATGGTTCACTTTTCAATTGGAACCACCTCTTTTTATATTTACTAGTATGTTGAACAACGAAAAACTTCCTATTGCTTTTCTTACAGTTCCTTGTTTAGACAGATAAAGTAAGGGGAAAATGTAAGAGAAGTAAGTTGATAGAGAGAAGGTACAAAATATGCCCTATTCTATGGAAAAGTTAACTGAAGAAAAGGTATTTAAAGATCCGGTGCATCGTTATATTCATGTACGAGATCGGGTTGTTTGGGATTTAATTGGAACAAAAGAATTCCAGCGATTGCGAAGAATTAAGCAGCTTGGTACAACCTATCTGACATTTCATGGAGCAGAGCATAGCAGATTTAATCATTCTCTTGGTGTGTATGAAATTGTCAGGCGTATTGTAGATGATGTTTTTAAAGATAGAAAAGAGTGGAATAACAATCAAAGATTACTTTCCTTATGCGCTGCCTTGCTGCATGATTTAGGCCATGGACCTTTTTCCCACTCATTTGAAAAAGTATTTGATTTAGATCATGAACAGTTTACCCAGGAGATTATTTTAGGAAATACAGAGGTAAATCAAGTCCTAACGAGAGTAGAAAAGGATTTTCCTAAAAAGGTTGCAGAAGTAATTGGCAAAACATCAAAAGAAAAGCTGGTAGTAAGTTTAATTTCCAGTCAGATTGATGCTGACCGGATGGATTATTTATTGCGGGATGCTTATTTTACTGGAGTCAGCTACGGGAACTTTGATATGGAACGAATTCTGCGCGTCATGCGACCAAGAGAAGATCAGGCGGTTATTAAACAAAGTGGGATGCATGCAGTGGAAGATTATATTATGAGCAGGTATCAAATGTACTGGCAAGTATATTTCCATCCCGTAACAAGAAGTGCTGAAGTAATTCTAACGAAGATATTACATAGAGCAAAACACTTACATTCGCAGCTCTACTCCTTCAAACATCATCCTACTCATTTTTATTCACTTTTTGAAGAAAAAACAACATTAGAAGACTACTTAAAATTGGATGAAGCGATTATTCTTTATTATTTTCAAATGTGGCAAGAAGAAGATGACGCAGTACTAAGTGATTTATGCCGCAGATTTATGAATAGAAACTTATTTAAGTATGTAGAGTTTGACCCAGCAAAAGAATTTAAAAAGCTCGCAGAACTATCTGTCCTTTTTCGAAAAGCTGGAATAGATCCAGATTATTATCTTGTTGTCGATTCTTCGTCTGACCTGCCATATGACTTTTATCGGCCGGGTGAAGAAGAAGAACGATTGCCAATTCAATTATTGATGAAAAACAATGATATAAGAGAACTTTCCAGAGAATCAGAAATAGTAGATAGCATTTCTGGAAAAAGAAGAACCGATCACAAGCTATATTTTCCTAAAGATATCTTAAAAAAGGACAACACGAAGGGGAAAATAAAAAAACAAATTTGTCAATTATTGGATATAACTTAAAAGCAGTCGTTCAATAAATCAGTGGTGTTTTTGGGAATAAATGGAGTGGGAGATGACTAGTTTTGTTAAAAGATCATGCAAAAATAATAAAAGCTATTGCTGCTTCAGGTGAGATTATCGGAAGAAAAAAATTACAAAAGATGATTTATATAGCCAAGAAGCTGGATTTTCCGTTCCAAGAAAAATATCAATTTCATTTTTTTGGTCCCTACTCAGAAGAGTTAACATTAAGAGTGGAAGAACTATGTAATATGGGATTTTTAAATGAAATAAAAGAAAAAAAGGGCGGATATTTTCAATATCGTTATTCTTTAACAAATAATGGGGAAGAATTTTTGGAACTGAATGAAGTGGACATGCCATTGCTGGCATCCTGTCTTACAGATATGAATGAACAAAATTCCAGATTTCTTGAGCTTGTTTCTACGGTGCTCTTTTTTGATAATTTAGCAAAAGAAGAAGTACAAGAAAAAGTGTTTACATTAAAGAGTAAACAAAAATATACAGTGGAAGAAATAGAGAATGCCTATTTATATATTGAAAGCCTTAGAGAAAAAGTAAAGCAATAAGTAAAAGCCAGCCGTTTGCAGAGGCTGGCTTTTAGTATAATGTTTTAGATTTAGTCTTAAGCTATTTTGGCACAATGATAAGGATGGTAGGTTTATAGTACAAAAAAACCCCCTCTATCCGTAAATGAGGTCACTGAAAAAGTGGATGCTATGAAATAAAGATAGTGAAAATCCAAGCATTCAGAGGTTTTCGTTCGGTTTTCCGAGGCTTACCACACGCTTTCCGCGGGGCGAGCGCCGAGCCTCCTCGTCGCTTTGCTCCTGTGGGGTCTCGCCTGTCTCGCTAATCCCGCAGGAGTCGTGCGGACGCCTCTCCTAACCAACATGATGATCGTTTTCAAACTCTCTATACCATTTTTATCCTACTCTATAATTTATATAATAAAACACTTCTTCGGTGGCCTTGCCGTAAACCACGAATAAAGTAGGCGTTTTACTAATCATTTTTTGAGCTTATTCATCACTTGCACGTTTGCCGGCGATGCCGTAATTATTTTTTGAC
Organism: Niallia yueguangensis; assembly: GCF_052663115.1. Taxonomy (NCBI): domain Bacteria; kingdom Bacillati; phylum Bacillota; class Bacilli; order Caryophanales; family Bacillaceae; genus Niallia; species Niallia yueguangensis. The sequence goes on along the minus strand of NZ_JBQTCX010000006.1, from coordinate 109,281 downwards.
ATTTCCTCAATAAATACAACAATTTTTTCTTTTGGAGCGCCTGTTGTTTCAGATACTGCATCTGTTACTTTTTCTACAAGATTCTTTTTTTGGTCTTCTGTACGGCCTTCTAGCATTTTTACAGTAATGTATGGCATTGGTTGTCCCTCCTGATAATATTCTCATTTTTGTCTGAAAAATTTACAATTTATTCGTAAGTAGTTTTTCATATTTTCAGAAAAATTGCAAGGTCCATATTCAATCTTTTACAGATAAGTGAAGTCAACGAAGAAAGTGAGAAAGTTTTCCTTTCCAATTTAATATCATGTATAATTTTAATGGAGAGAAACGAGAGGAATTATCTAATTTTGAGTACATAATGTTTTAAGAAAGGAGCTTATCATTTGTTATTTTCACAATCATGGGCAGATTTGCCGTATATTATTATTACTGTCATTATAGGTTTTACACTACATGAATATGCACATGCATATGTAGCTTATAAATTTGGGGATCCAACAGCAGAAAAGCAAGGAAGATTAACCTTAAATCCGATTGCTCATATTGACCCGCTTGGTGCTATTTTTATTATACTTGTTGGCTTTGGATGGGCTCGGCCAGTACCTGTTAACCGTTATTATTTTAAACGTCCTAAACTAGCAGGAGTGCTTGTTTCCTTCGCAGGACCATTCAGTAATTTAGTGTTGGCTTTTATCGGTTTTGTTTTATATTCTATTTTATATAAAACAGGAATAACAGATGGATTGCCGATTGATTTTTATCCTTTTTTAAATATTTTTGTGTATATGAATTTATTGCTTTTTGCATTTAATTTAATTCCTTTGCCTCCATTAGATGGATACCGAATCATTGAGGATTTAGTTTCCTCTCGAACTAGAGCGAAAATGTCCCAATATGAAGTGTATGGCTCAATTTTATTTATTGTATTAGTTGTGACAGGATTATCCCAAATCACTATTTTTCCGTACATAGAAATGGTGCAAAGGGTATTTATTCAGCTGTTTAGAAGTATTATAAATGTATAAGAAAAGGAGTGTTTAATCATTGGAAGAGAAAAAGAAAAAAACGATTGGATTTAATATTATAAAAAATGATCCAACAGACGGGCATGGCGGTTTCGGCGTTGGCAGCTTAAGTCTAGAAAATGTATCTCCTGTTATTATTGATGTGGAGGCAGGGGAAGCGGCTGTAGATGTTGGGGCAATGCATGCAAGAAGCGTTGTGGAAAAAGGGATAAAATTTTTAAAAGACAAGGAAGAAGTTCCTAATGGAAAACCATACTGGTTAATATGGGTAACGATTGACCGTAAACTAGACGGTCCTTATTACGCTGGGGTAACTGCATGTGAAATGACGGTGGATCGTTCCATACGACGAGGCTATAAATCGTTGCCAGAGCATGTCAATAAAATGGATAAATCGATGAAACGCCATATTATGGTTGATCATATGGACGATAAATCGAAAAAAGTGCTGGCTGAGTTTCTACAAAACCATGATCAGACTTTATGGGATAATTCCAGTGTAAAATTAAAAGAAGATTTATTAGGGTGAAAAGAACGCAGACCTTTTTTATGAGCTTACTTTATGAGTAAATAAGTGTAAAGGGTAAAACGGGGTCGAATAAGAAGAAAAATATTTTGAAGCGAATTATAAAAGACAAAATGTGTTGAACAATAAGGAAAATGTCCTTCACCAGGGTTATGAAGGACAAAATGTGGTCGAACAATAAGGAAAATGTCCTTCATCAGGGTTATGAAGGACAAAATGCGTTGAACAATAAGGAAAATGTCCTTCATCAGGATTATGAAGGACAAAATGTGGTCGAACAATAAGGAAAATGTCCTTCATCAGGGTTATGAAGGACAAAATGCGTTGAACAATAAGGGAAATGTCCTTCATCAGGGCTATGAAGGACAAAATGTGTTGAACAATAAGGAAAATGTCGTTCATCATGGTTATGAAGGAAAAAAACGTTCGAACCCCAATAAAGATGTCCTTCATCAGAGCTATGAAGGACATCTTTATTTGAGAATTGCCTGTGAATTAAATTACCAATGAAAAATCCGTTTATACCAAGGCATTTTTTCCTCAATTTTCTTGCCTTTTTTATTAGAATCAGAAGCATCCTCTTTCGGCAAGTCAGAGCAATACTCGGTTGGCACTGTTTCTTTTGTAAAGTACATCAACCTTTTTGTAGGACAGCCACTTGTTGCCAGCTTGCCGCTTTTCGGATCTATATACACGCCGACTGTTCCTTTAGTAGGCTCAAATCCCTTAATCGGTTCCTCTTTTAAGCTTTCTTCCATAAAGTGAACCCATACGTTTTTTGCGTATGTTTTATCGGCAGCCAAAGTAATTGGCTCTCCTTGATCGTATCCAGTCCATACTGCAGATACGAGCTGTGGGGTATAGCCAATCATCCAGCTGTCTGATTCCGTTGAACCAGATTTTCCAGCATAAATTCTGTTCATTTCTTTCATAATGGTCGTTCCAGTAACACTTGAATAGCCGTCTAAGTTTTTATCAAACATACCGGTCATCAATTCGTTCATCACAAAGGTTAAATCTTTATTTAACAATCTTTTTTGTTCTTGTTTATGCTGATACAACACTTTTCCATCAGCTGTTTCGATTTTTGTAATAAATACTGGTTCTACTTTTTTTCCGCCATTGGCAAAGATGCTGTAGGCGTTTGCCATTTCAATTACTTTCACGTTGGAAGTACCTAATGCCAACGAAGGGACTTCCTGCAGCGGAGTAGAAATTCCGAATCTTTTTGCTGTTTCGACTAAAGTGTTTTGTCCTAAAAATAAATGGGTTTTCACAGCATACACATTATCTGATAAGGCAAGTGCCTGAGCTAACGTAATATTTCCTTCTGCATATTTATTATTAAAATTATGGGGAGTATACGGATCCTGTCCGTCCTCAAAACGGAAAGTTGTTTTTTCACTGCTCATCATTGTTGCTGGAGTAAAACCATGTTCTAAAGCAGCATAATACAACAACGGTTTCATCGTCGATCCCGGTTGTCTAGTCGCTTGTACTGCTCTGTTAAACGGACTTTTATCATAATCCCGGCCGCCAACCATTGCTTTTACATACCCCGTTTTAGGATCCATTGAAACAAATCCAATTTGAATATTGCTTTTCGGATTTATGACGGAGTGAATGGTGTTTTCTGCAATTTCCTGCTGTTTCGTATTTAAAGTTGTATAAACGCGCAAGCCTCCAAGGGCAATTGTCCGGTCATCTAAATGAAGCTCATTTTTTAAAATATTTTTTACAGTATCTTGAAAATATGGTGCTGTTTCCACATTTGATATCGGGAACTTGCCGACATAGGTTAATTTTTCCTTTAAGGCCTGCTCCATTTGTGTTTTGTTAATATAATGATTTTTTTTTAGTGATTGTAAAATAATCTTTTGTCTTTGTTTTGCTTTATCCAAAGATATGAGTGGAGAGTATGAGCCAGGACCTTTTGGAATTCCTGCAAGCATCGTTGCTTCTCCTAAGGAAAGGTCCGATGCGTCTTTTCCGAAATAGTATTGACTGGCAGCTTCTGCACCGTAAGCACCGTTTCCATAATAGATCGTATTTAAATATCCTTCCAAAATTTCTTGTTTACTATAAAACATTTCGAGGCGAATCGCATAAAAAGCTTCCGATAACTTTCTTTTCCATGTTTTATCATGCTCTAAAAATAAGTTTCGGGCGTATTGCTGCGTAATCGTACTTGCTCCTTGCACCTTTTCCATCGCCTTTATATCAGCAAGAACTGCGCCTGCCATTCGTTTATAATCAAATCCATGATGAGTAAAAAAGTTTTTATCTTCAATAGAGACGGTTGCATTCACAAGAGAAGGACTAATCTCTTCAATCGGAACCCAATATCGTTTTTGTCCATTATTGCTTTCACCGATGATGCTGCCATCATCGGAATAATAAAAAGTAGATTGGGAAACAGCAAGAGGTGGCGGCCCTAATATCTTCGCATAAATAAGAATGCCAATAACGACTATGCTGACAGTAATCATCGATAATAATCCTAAAAAAACAAATAGTCGAAAATATTTAGATGAGTTTTTAAGCCGGTTTTTTGCCATGATCTCCATTTATATAACACCTCCCAAATGATAATGAATTCCATGAGCTTTTCAAGCTGATGAAAGTTTACTACAGCAAATAATAATAGATAGCTATAGTATGTAGTTATGATGTGGGTTTTAAACATTTTTATACCTCTATAGTTAAATTTTTCATGTAAATACTCTAAGGCTTGTTTCAGGTTTAATAAGTATTTGTTTGGGGAGTATGAGGAATGATAGAAAGAAAAAAAGAATGGGGGATATATAATGGGAATATGGTTTACAGAAAAACAAACAGATCATTTTGGCATTACGATGAAAATTAACCGAACTTTACATACAGAGCAAACAGAATACCAAAAGCTGGATATGGTAGAAACAGAAGAGTGGGGAAATATGTTATTGCTAGATGGAATGGTCATGACGTCTGTTAAAGATGAGTTTGTTTATCATGAAATGGTGGCACATATACCTTTGTTTACACACCCTAATCCTGAAAATGTGTTAGTAGTAGGCGGTGGTGATGGTGGTGTAATTAGGGAGGTATTAAAACATCCAAGCGTAAAAAAAGCAACATTGGTTGATATAGACGGAAAGGTAATCGAATACAGCAAACAATATCTTCCGGAAATTGCAGGGATGTTAGAGGATAAAAGAGTGGAAGTAAAAGTAGGTGATGGTTTTATGCACATCGCTGAAAGTGAAAATGAATATGATGTTATTATGGTAGATTCAACTGAACCTGTAGGACCAGCAGTAAACTTATTTACAAGAGGTTTTTATGCTGGAATTTCTAAAGCGTTAAAAGAGGAAGGGACTTTTGTAGCGCAATCAGATAATCCATGGTTTAAAGCGGATTTAATTCGCTCCGTTCAAAAAGATGTAAAAGAAATTTTTCCAATTACTAGATTATACTTGGCGAACATTCCTACTTATCCAAGTGGTATATGGGCGTTCACAATCGGATCAAAAAAATTTGATCCATTAGAAGTGCCAGATAGCCGTTTCCATGATATCGAAACGAGATATTATACAAAGGAAATACATAAAGCAGCATTTGTATTGCCGAAGTTTGTGAAAGATCTAATGTAAGTGAGTTTCAAAAAGGAGATAAAAAGAGCCGAATAAGTCGAAGCGTAGAAGTCACTTCAAGCAATGAACACAGCAAATAAAACAAGTGAAAAAACTCGTTGAAAGAAACGAGTTTTTTCTACTAAATTCTCAGGTTGATTCACGACATGCTCTATTAAGGCATGAAGACTTGCGAGGAGTAGAGTGTTTGTCGACATCCTGAAATTATACGCTTTTGCTTGGTTATTTCTCAACCATTGAAAACAATATCTTTTCCATTTCTTCTTTAGATAAAGTATCCGCAATCATTACAATTTTATATTTTTTATCTGGTACAGTTATTCTCATCCCTGTGATATTGCTGCTTGAATAGTAACAATAATCCATTGTATATCCATTTCTTTCATATGACTCTGTATGCTCAAAGTGCCATTCTTCTATTGTGTCTTTTACTTGGTCGTCTATTTTCTGCTGTTCTGTAATGAATCCGCCGAATTTCTCGCTTCTATATTGTAATGTGACAGTCGGATCATGCCCTATGTTATTTTCCGAAGTTTGTGCTTTTTCCCACTCTAATTTATATCCTTCCGGGATATAGGTTGGTCGGTTTATAGGGTAACTGGACATTTTTTGTGCTTCTTCAAATGTATGTTGCGTTAGTTGCGCTATTCTTTTTTCGTATTTTTCTATTTTCTGTAGAATAGTATCGTTCTTCTTTTTCTCTTCAGAAGTTAAGGAATGTCTATTTTCGTCTTGCATTTTTTTGATTATTTTTAAACCCTCTTTTTCTAGTTGAATATACTCAGAAAACTCTTCTTTCGTCAAAACCTTTTTTGCTAATTCCAAATGAGTTTCTAAATAGGGAACAAAATGATCCCCACCATCTGGTAATTCTTCTTTTGAGCCAAAAATTTTATTTATTAATGTATCTGCCGCTTCTGCGAAATAATAATTTCCTAAAGTTAATGGTAAAATTATTATCAAAATAGAAGCAGCAGTGCCGATAATCCATTTTGGGAAATGTTTCTTTTTCTCTTTTGTTAAATGCAGAGAGAGATCTTTATCATTTGAACTTATGAACTCTGTATTTTCTGTTTTCATAGGAACAACTTTCTGCTCTTTTCTCAAAAAACTAATTGCAGAGTTAATGGCTATCTTAATTAGCCACGTTTTAAAATATTCTGGTTTTTTCAAGGATTTTAATTTACTGAATGATTTATAAGCGGTCTCTTGAACAATATCAAGGGCATCATTTTTATTTCTTACATACACATACGCAATTCGATATAAATCTTCTTCATATTGTTGGAAAAGAGTTATGTATGCTTTCTCATCACCCTTTTGTGCTTTTTTTACTAAGTTGTAAATGGTAATCACCTCTTTTTTTGATTTCTAATTATTAGACAGTCTTGTTGACTATTTGGCTTTAATTAGCTAAAAATTTATTTTTCGATTAGCGGGATATGAATAAGGAAGAAAAGGATTGTTTTTTCTGCAAAATGTACTATATAGCATTTAATAAAAGTATAACTTTTCCTAGATTATCCTCACCATCTTGCACTTCCCCTTTAAAAAATTTATACTTATAAAGTTATACACAGTAAACGAAAAGGAAGTGTTGCCGTTGTCAGCTTTATCAGCGGAACAAGTGCCTGTTAAAATACATGTAACAACCCATATATACAACGGGAAGAATAAAGAGAGCATTGAGTGGATTGGGTTTGGACAATATTTAGAAAAAGATAATAGTAAATATATAAAGTATGAAGAAATTATAGAAGAAGGCTCCATCAAAACCATTATTAAGATAGCAGAAAAGGAAGGATTGATCCTTCGCAGCGGGGCCGTAAAAATGAGGCTTTCCTTCATGCTGAATAAGCTGCGAAATGGCAGTTATGAAAGTCCATACGGGGTTTTTCAGCTAGTTACTGATACAAAAAGAATGACGCTGGAAAAATCGCCGAATCATACGTCAGGCACCTTTGATTTATTATATGACCTAAAAATGCAAGGCAATCAAAATGGAACGTATCATATGACGATAATTTTCAAGGAGGAGAAAAAATAAGCATGAATATAGTTGACCAAATAAAAGAAAATTTAAAGCAAGAGATTAAAGTAAGTGTTATAAAAGCAGGATTAGCAGCAGAAGAGCAAATTCCTGAAGTCGTTTTAGAACTTCCAAAAGATAAAGCACATGGAGATTATTCAACCAATATGGCGATGCAATTAGCGAGAGTGGCAAAAAAAGCGCCGCGTATGATTGCAGAAGCTATCATTGGAAATTTCGATACAAGCAAAGCGTCTATTGAAAAGTTAGAAATTGCCGGACCTGGATTTATCAACTTTTATATGAACAACAGCTATTTAACCGATTTAATTCCGACTATTTTAAAAGCAGATGAAGCATATGGTCAAACAAATGTTGGAAACAAAGAAAAGGTACAAGTAGAGTTTGTTTCTGCAAACCCAACAGGAGACCTGCATTTAGGACATGCTCGCGGCGCTGCCGTTGGTGATTCATTATGTAATATTTTAGATAAAGCGGGCTATGATGTATCAAGAGAATATTATATTAATGATGCTGGAAACCAAATTAATAACTTAGCATTATCGGTAGAAGCACGTTATTTCCAAGCGTTAGGTGTGGAAAAAGAAATGCCGGCAGATGGCTACCATGGAGAAGATATTGTTGGCATCGGCAAAAAGCTAGCGGAAGAATTCGGTGAAAAGTATGTAAATGTTTCTGAGCAAGAACGTTTTGACTTTTTCCGTGAATATGGTCTGAAATACGAGATGGCAAAACTAAAACAAGATTTAGAAGACTTCCGTGTGCCGTTTGATGTTTGGTATTCAGAAACATCCTTATACCATAATGGCAAAATTGATGTTGCCCTTAATACGTTAAAAGAAAATGGCTACATTTATGAGCAGGATGGTGCGACATGGCTGCGCTCAACCGATTTTGCTGATGATAAAGACCGTGTTTTAATTAAAAATGACGGATCATACACTTATTTAACTCCTGATATCGCTTACCATAAAGATAAGCTGGAAAGAGGATTTGAAAAGCTTATTAATATTTGGGGAGCAGATCATCACGGGTATATCCCGCGTATGAAGGCTGCAATTCAAGCGCTTGGCTATGATAAAGACGCGTTGGAAGTAGAAATTATTCAGCTTGTTCATCTATATAAAAATGGTGAAAAAATGAAGATGAGTAAACGTACAGGGAAAGCGGTAACGATGAGAGACTTAGTAGAGGAAGTTGGTCTTGATGCAACACGCTACTTCTTTGCGATGAGAAGTGCGGATACGCATTTAGATTTTGACTTAGATTTAGCAGTATCTCAATCAAATGAAAACCCTGTTTACTATGCACAATATGCTCATGCCCGCATTTCCAGTATTTTAAGACAAGGAAAAGAGCAAGGCATCGAGTTGACAGACAACTTAGATGTGGCACAAATTGCAGCCGAAAAAGAATTTGATTTGCTGAAAAAATTAGGCGAATTCCCACAAGCGGTTGGAGAAGCAGCATTAAAAAGAATGCCGCATAGAATTACTAACTATATTTATGATCTAGCATCCACATTCCACAGCTTCTACAATGCGGAAAAAGTGTTGGATGCAGATAACTTAGAAAGAACAAAAGCAAGATTAGCACTTATTAAAGCAACACAAATTACATTAAAAAATGCATTGCGCTTAATTGGCGTATCTGCACCAGAGAAAATGTAAGAAGCATCAATAAAAGGATTGGCGACCTGCGCCAATCCTTTTTATTTAGTTCATTACCCATTTATCTTTCAAAAATAGCAGCCTGCCCAGTAAAAAGACAATTACCATTACAATAATATTGCTTCCAAAAGTAATGAAAATATGTTCATAATTTAAAATGCCAAATATTAATTCTTTTAGTAGGCTGAATAAATTCATAATAGGTATGGCAAAATGTTTGACCTTCAGTTCGTTTATGCCAAGATTGGATGTAAACATCAACGGAAAGACAGTGAGCATCATAATAGGTGTACTGTAGCTCTGTGCTTCTTTGATTGTTTTGCCGATAATGCTTGTCAGCATGTGAAGAGAAGCGACAAACATTGAATAAATAATCGTAATCAACAAGGAGAATCCAATAGTTGCCAAATAATTATTATCAAAATGAATAGCTTTTTTTAAGTTTTCCGTTAAAAAAGTAATTTCCAGCACAACAACTATTAGTGTAACAACCCCGGTAATTGTACCGATTGTTGTAATGGTTAACCATTTGGCGAATACTAAAATGGAGCGATTAATTGGCGTCATTAATAATGCTTCCATCGTTTTTTTCTCTTTTTCGCCTGCGAACAAATCAGCAGCAGAAGGACCTGAACCTACACCGATGCTAATCGCTAATATTAATGGGATAAGCATGGCAATTACATTGATCGTTGGATCTTCAGCAGAAATTTCTTTTTGCGTTATTTGGAAAGGCTGAATGATATTTGTTGCAACACCTTCTTTTTCCAAACGCTCAAACACAATCGATTTTTCATATTGAGATAATGCGTTCGTGACAAGTGATATAAGAGTTGAAGAACTCTGGCTAAAAGTATCTCCGATAATGGTTATATTTGTTTCTGTTCCATTTTGAATATTAGCAGAGAAATGTCGATCGAAAATAAGAGCCGCCTGAGCTTCGCCTTTTTGCAATGTTTTTTCCGGATTAGCAACATGTTTTAATTGAAGATTCTCACTTGTTTTTAATACATTTTCAACTCCTTTATCTAGTGATGAATCAACAGCTAGTGTAAAAGTTTCGCCTTCACCGTTGGATACTAGCTTTTCATAAAAAAGCGTTAAGCCAGTCATCATAATAATTGGCAAGAATACGGTTAATAATAGTGTTCTTCGATCTCGAAAACAATCTTTTATTTCTTTTATATATATTTTAAGAAACATAGCTTTGACCTCCTCTTACAAGCTTGCTCATAAAAATATAGTTTAAATCCCTGCTGCCTTCTGAAGTATATAATTGCTCTAAACTGCCATGATGAACGAGCTCTCCTTTATGCATCATCGCAACAGAATCGCATAACATGCTTACTTCTTCCATTATGTGGCTGGAAAAAATAATCGTTTTTCCTTCTCGTTTTAATTGATGGACAAGCTGGCGGAAAACGTTGGAAGAAGTAATATCCAATCCTGTCGTCGGCTCATCAAATAAAATAATTTCTGGGTTGTGAATTAGAGTTCTGGCAATAGCAACCTTTTGCCGCATCCCTTTGGAAAAACCGCCAACTTTTCGATTTAAATAATCCTTCATCCCAAACATTTTTGCCAATTCATCAATACGCACTTTTGTTTCATGCTTGCTTAAGCCATACAAGGCAGCAAAGTATACTAAGTTTTCTTTAGCTGTTAATCGGTCATATAACCCGGTTTCTCCACCAAAAAGTACACCAATGCGTTTTTTTACTTCTTCTGGTCTAGTGTTTGTAGCATAACCGGCAACGATGACTTTTCCTTCAGTTGGCTGTAGTAGGGTGGCAATAGTGCGAAGAAGAGTAGTTTTCCCTGCACCGTTTTCCCCTAATAAACCAACTGTTTGCCCTTTTTCAACGGTTAAGGATACATGCTTTAAGGCAGTGACAGATGTTTTTTTATCACGAAATTTTTTGGTAACCTCTTGAATATCAATCAAACTCGTTCACCTCTAATTGTGTTATTGCTTTTATCATACAAAGATACAGTGGAAGATTCTGCGGATATGTCGTGAAAATGCCTTTTTATGTCGCGAAAAGGTTAAATAAAAAGATAAAAATGATAAAATAGATAAGTAATTCCAAATTTAGAAATTATAGCGTTTGGCAATGGAAAAAGAGCGAGGCGGTAAAGCATGAGGATTGGTCTAGTAGATGATCGAGTGATTGATTTAGATAAATTAAACGGAATTGTTTCGAGTATTCCAGAAGCAGAAATTGTTTTTTCTACTTTATCGGCAGAAGAAGCATACGAGCAAATCAAAAAAGAATCAATCGATCTATTAATTGCGGATATTGAAATGCCGAATCTTTCTGGCTATGAATTGGCAGATATTATTCATGCACATGCATTAAACATTACAGTGATTTTTGTTACCGCAAACAGCGGATATGCGGTGCATGCTTTTGAACTGAATGTTCATGACTATATCATGAAGCCATATTCAAAAGAAAGACTAGTACAATCGATTCAGAGATTAATAGAAAAAACACAAACGGCAGAAATTGCAGGCAGATTATATGTAAAACAAAAAAGTGATATACATATTATTCAAAAGAAGGAAATTATTTTTATTGAACGATCGGGACGTGCAACGACTATTTATACAAAATCAAATGCGATCAAAACGTATCAAACATTAAATGAGTTAGAAGGAGAATTAAGAGAAAGAGATTTTATCCGATCACATCGTTCCTTTATTATTAATATTCACTATGTGAAAAACTTTTCTTTATATGCCAAAAATTCCTATACCGTCACATTTGATGGAATAGAAGAAAAAGCAATGATAACAAAAGATAAAGTCGAATTTATACAAAATAATTATTTTTAAGGCTGTTTTCTCAAAGTTTGTTATTTTTTCATAAAAAAACAATTTGGAAATGTATTTCTTGGCAACCTGCATACACGTAGACTCCTGTGGGAATGCGTTTAAAAGCAATAATCTATACGAAAACAGCCATTTTTAAAGGTGGGAAGATAGTTGAAAACAGAAAAAGTCTATTGGGGGCTTATTATACTGCTTGCAATCTTTCATGTACGATTATTCATTATGTCCTTTTACTGGAATAATATTATTTTTATCAGCCTTATTGCTGTTATAATAGCAAGCTGTTACTTAATCTCCAGCAAAATTATTGTTCATTCTCTGTTTTATGAAAAGAAAATAAACGGACTGTTGTGGCTGCTGCAACTGCTGGTAATCACTTTGGCTTTCGTTCTGCCCGATTCTTTTAAAGTTCTAGCAATGGCTATGTTTATGGTGATAGAAATATGCCGATATATTACGTTAAATTCGTTCGTTTCCTTAAAACAAAACGTAAATCAATTGGAGGAGGAGCGGATTCACATTAATGAAACCTTCCGAATTGTGCGGAGTGAAAGACATGATTTTCTTAAGCATATTGCTGCTGTTCATTTTATGATGGAAAGCAAAGAATACAATAATGCAAAACAATATTTAGATCAGTTGGTAGAAGGGTATAAGGAAACAAATTTATCTATTAAAGGGGAAAAAGGAGCAGTAGCTGGAGTGCTTCATAGTATTTACAGACAGGCGAAAGCAAGTGGAATAGAGGTTGCATATGATCTCGATTTGCCAGTATCTACACTGCCAATGGCTGATAAAGAATTGGTTGCGATGCTAAGCAACTTACTAACAAACGGTTTGGAAGCATGTCTTGAATGGAGACAAAAATATAATAAGATGCCATTGTTGTCTCTGCAATTTTATAAAAGAAGCGGCATTTACATATTAATTTGTAGAAATGATAGTCTTTCAATTCCTGTTAAAATACTGGATGAATTATTTAATACATACGGACTGTCCACAAAATCAGGAGCGAATAGAGGATACGGTACAAAAATAATCGGAAATATTGTAAAACAACATCATGGTTTTTTAGATTTTGTTTATAAAGAAGAACAGTTTATGGTGAAAATAAAATTCCCTGCACTAACATGAATTAGAGTGTGAAATCGTTATTTTCAAAGGCTGTTTTCGTATAGATTGTTGTTATTTACCCCGCAGCCTGAATACACTTCGCTTTCCGCCGACGAGTGCCGATCCTCCTCGTCGCTATGCTCCTGCACAAGTCTCGTCTTTCTCGCTTTTCCCGCAGGAGTCTACGTGTATTCAGGCTGTAGCATCTACCACATTATAAAAACGGAGAAATAATGTATGCTATTTTTTCTTTTATCCATCCCCAAATAGTTCGTCTTGCAATATCTTCATAGAATATCTCATTAGACTCTTTCATATCGTTGGTTAGAATTTCATTCATCCGCTGAATAAAAAGTGGATCATAGATACTGCAATTTATCTCATGATTAAGAAAAATACTTCGCTTATCAAAGTTAGATGACCCAATGAAACATATTTCCTCATCCACTAAAATACATTTTCCATGAAAGAAACCATGCTTAAACTGGAAAGCACGGGCGTTTTCGGAAAGTAGGATTCTTAAAAAAGGATAGGAAGCTTCTTTTACAAGAATATGGTCTGAATTTTTAGGTAGAAGAAGGGTGATGGAAACATTCCGTTTCAATGCAAACATTAGCTCGTTCATTATTTTTTTGCTTGGGATAAAATAAGGAGTTCCAATAATAAGGGAACTTTTTGCATGGCGGATTAACTGAGACAATACTTCTTCTAAATACTTTCCTTGTGAAGGAATGGTTTGGTGTCTTGATTTCCCTTTTTTTTGTTTTGGAAAATAATCGTCATTTTGCAGTAAATTAATTTTGGATGCTTCCAACCAATCAATTAGGAATTCTCTTTGTAAATCCTCGACTCCTTCACCTGTCAGCTTTAGATGATAATCTCTCCATGGACTTAGTTTAAGATTTGCATGTATATAGTCCCTGCCAACATTAAACCCTCCCATAAATCCGATATTCCCGTCAATGATCGTGATTTTTCGATGGTTTCTTACTTGTAGGGAATAAAATAAAAACGGGAACTTTGGAATTTGACAAAATCGAAATTGAACTCCCGCAGCTTCAAGTTTTTTAGTTGTTTTTTTTCTGACAATTAAACTGCCCAGCCAATCAAGGATGAGGCAACTTCCACACCTTCTTTTGCCTTTTCCTCTAATAATGATAAAAATTCATTGCTGAGGCTGTCCGCTTTAACCGTATAAAACAAAATATGAATATGATGTTTGGCGTCTTTAATTGCCGAAAATAAATCGGGAAATAATTCTGTTCCGTCTCTATATAAATGAAAGTCTGTATTACGAAAGGCATGGTTATGTCTGTTAATTTGTGTCAGGTTGTGTTTTCTCCCAAGGGAAAAATCGATATATATATATACGATTATTATAATGAAAATGATAATAATGAAAAGTAGTAAGTTCATTTTGTTCCTCCCTTAAGTATTAAGTATTTCCAAAAAGAAAAAATTTCTAACAAAATGTCATATTAATTAATAGAGAAGATAAATTTTAAAAGAAAAGTCAAATAATCCTTAACTGAAACTAGCATATTCACCAAGATATTGTTTATAATGGAGAATATGTATTTTTGCTCTGATTGCTTCAAGTAAAAGAGTTTAGATAGAGGAAGGAAGTGCAAGAAATGAGTGTAGATAAATACACAAAAGTAGAATTACAAGAAATGTCGTTAATTGATGTTGCATATGAATTATTAAACGGTGGAAAAACACCTTATTCCTTTCACGAAATTGTGAGTGAACTAACAAAGATTTTAGATTTAACAGAAGAGGAAGTAAATGCAAAAATTGCACAGTTTTATACAGATATTAATATTGATGGACGTTTTCTTTCTTTAGGTGATAATCGTTGGGGATTAAGAATTTGGTATCCTGTAGATAAATCAGAAGAAGAGATAGTAACAGTAACAAAACCGAAAAAGAAAAAATCGAAAAAAGCAGTTGAAGAAGATTTTGATGATTTTGACCTGCTTGAAGATGAAGAAGATTATGATGACTTTGAAGATGACGATGATGACGAACTTCTAGATGACGACGATGATAATGACGATGATGATGATGATGATTTATTAGATGACGATCTTGTAGAAGAAGATGATGATTTTGAAGAAGATATTGAAGATGAGTATGAAATCGATGACGAAGATTTAGATGAAGAAGATGATGAGGACGACTTTGAAGAAGAGGAAGAGGAAGACAATAAATAAGTCCCTTGACTTTTAAAGTCTATGCTTGTAAAATCATTTTTGGGCTCCTTAAAAAAGGAACGATCTTATATTTGTTAAACAGCGCTCCCTTACTTTTTTAGAAGTAAGAGGGGCTTTTTTTATTTTTTATAATAGTTTAGGCTGTTTTCTAAAAGTTTGTTTTGGGAATAAAATAACAAACGTGGTTGAAGCACTGAGCAGCCTGAATACACGTAGACTCCTGCTTAGAAAAGCGAGAAAGACGAGACTTGTGCAGGAGCATAGCGACGAGGAGGCTCGGCACTCGTCCGCGGAAAGCGAAGTGTATTTAGGCTGCGGGGTAAGTAACAACAATCTATACAAAAAGAGCCATAGTTTATAACTATTTTATAAATGCATCTGCTATATCGTGTCAATCCTCTGTGAAAAAATATAATCTTTAAAAAAGAGGAATATGTACAAACTGATAAATAAGGGGGATTTAAAAATGACAAAATATATTTTTGTAACAGGTGGTGTTGTTTCATCACTTGGAAAAGGGATTACAGCAGCATCTCTTGGCCGTTTATTAAAAAATCGTGGAGTGAGCGTAACGATTCAAAAGTTTGATCCATATATAAATGTGGATCCAGGAACAATGAGTCCATATCAGCATGGAGAGGTTTTTGTTACAGATGATGGTGCAGAAACAGATCTTGACTTAGGACATTATGAGCGCTTTATCGATATTAACTTAACAAAATACAACAACGTTACAACAGGTAAAATTTATTCGACTGTATTACAAAAAGAGCGTCGAGGGGATTATCTTGGAGGAACGGTTCAAGTTATTCCTCACATTACAAATGAAATTAAAGAAAGAGTATATCGAGCAGGGCGTGAAACAAATGCAGATGTTGTCATAACGGAAATTGGTGGAACTGTAGGGGATATTGAGTCATTGCCATTTTTAGAAGCGATTCGTCAAATCAAAAATGACATTGGCAGAGAAAATGTTATGTATATTCACTGTACATTAGTACCGTATATTAAAGCAGCAGGAGAAATGAAAACAAAACCAACACAACATAGTGTAAAAGAACTTCGCAGCTTAGGAATACAGCCAAATGTTATTGTTGTAAGAACTGAAAAAGAAATTTCACAGGATATGAAAGATAAAATTGCTTTATTCTGTGATATTGATACAAAAGCAGTAATTGAATGCCGTGATGCGGATACATTATATACGATACCATTAGCATTACAAGATCAAAACCTAGATCAAATCGTATGCGAACATTTAAAATTAAACTGCGAAGAAGCAGATATGACAGAATGGATTCAGTTAGTAGATAAAGTCCGCAATCTATCTAAAACAACAAAAATTGCCCTTGTAGGAAAATATGTTGAGTTGCAAGACGCTTATATTTCTGTTGTAGAAGCATTAAAACATGCAGGTTATGCTTTTGATGCTGATATTGAGATTGATTGGATCAATGCGGAAGAAGTAAAGGCAGAAAATGCTGCAGAGCTTCTTAAAGATGCAGATGGAATTCTAGTTCCTGGAGGATTTGGCGATCGTGGAATTGAAGGGAAAATTTTCGCAGCACAATACGCTCGTGAGCAAAAGGTTCCATTCTTTGGAATTTGTTTAGGTATGCAAGTAGCTTCTATTGAATTTGCTCGAAACGTATTAGGTTGGGAAGGAGCTCATACTTCTGAAATTGAGGAAGATACAGCTTACCCAATCATTGACTTGCTTCCAGAGCAAAAAGATATAGAAGATTTAGGCGGAACACTTCGTTTAGGATTATATCCTTGTAAAATAAAAGAAAATACAAAAGCATTTGAAGCGTATCAAGATGAAGTGATTTATGAAAGACATCGCCATCGTTATGAATTTAATAATCAATACCGTCAAGACATGGAGAAAGCTGGATTTATTTTCTCTGGAACAAGCCCGGATGGTCGTTTAGTAGAAATTGTGGAATTAAAAGATCACCCTTGGTTTGTAGCATCTCAATTCCACCCAGAATTTATTTCAAGACCAACTAGACCACAGCCATTATTCCGTGACTTCGTGGGAGCCAGCATCAAAATGGCAGAGAAGTAAGAAAAGCGGAAGCGCCTTGATCAGCCCTGAAGAAAAATGTTCATTTGACTCAAAAGTGCTTTTTACTTTTAGAGTCGAAGGGTTATTTTTCATAAGGGCTAGGCGTTGAAGCTAGACAAAGAAAAGCAGAAGCGCCCGTTTAGCGACGAACGGACTGGAGCACTCCGAACGAGATAAAGGAAACACGAAGAGCGAAAGCGATTCGATGTTGACTTATCGTAAGGAGGAGAGCGAAGTACGAGAGTCGTTGGGCGCTGCAGCTAGACAAAGAAAAGCGGAAGCGCCCGTTTAGCGACGAACGGACTGGAGCACTCCGAACGAGATAAAGGAAACACGAAGAGCGAAAGCGATTCGATGTTGACTTATCATAAGGAGGAGAGTGAAGTACGAGAGTCGTTGGGCGCTGCAGCTAGACAAAAGAAACGGATAATTTACATCCTTTATAGAACATAGAAAAAAGCTAACGAGAATGAAAAGTGTAAACTATCATTTGAAGTTAGCTTTTTTTCTAATCCATTATTTTTTGTCCCACTTATCTACGATTCCTCTATTCTTTATAAGAGGACTGAACCAGTGTCTTCACAAATTTAAACAAACGTTTGATTAAAAATCTATATGTAGATATGATGGAGTGTTTTCAGCTTATAAATCGTATTCTCTTAACATTTCATCTATCGTGAATTTGATTCCATAATAAGCATACAAAGCACACATTAGTGCTGGATATCCATATCGGTTTCCATCTTCGTCTGGCAGTAAAGCTTTTTTTAGCGTTAAATCAATATGCACATCCGCAATATTTTGTATTCCTTCTTCTTCCTCCGACAGGATGGTCGATATGGAGACAAAAGAAATATGACGGCGATGAAGCTGTTTAGCAAAGTCTAATACTTCCGGATCAGCAGAAGTTCTAGAGAGTAGCAGAAATCGGTCGCTTTGTGAAATGTCAGCTAAATCCTGGTCTTTCCAAGCTTTTGCATGCTGCAGCGGTTCGGCGCTTTTTGTTGCTTCACTAATTACGCCACTCATTTCATTAGTTGCAAACAAATAAATAGTACCATCACCTACAATTGCTTGAGCAAGCAGACGAGCGCTATCTTCTATCGATTCCTCCTTGTCTTGAATTCTTTTAAATAACCCACTCAACTGGGTGGAAAACATTTTCAGCAATTTATAACCCTCCATGAATTGTTTTGATTTTAGCTGTTTTCTCAAAGTTTGTTGTTTTTTACGTGAAAAAAGGGGAGAAGAAGTACTCAGCAGACTGAATACACGTAGACTCCTGTGGGAATGCGAGAAAGACGAGACCCCACAGGAGCGTATGCGACGAGGAGGCTCGACGCTCGCCCGCGGAACGCGAAGTGTATTCGGGCTGCGAGTTTAAAAGCAACAATCTATACGAAAACAGCCTCATTAAATAATAACTTAACATTCGACAGGAAAATCTGCCAAAAAGCGCTATTATAACCTAATTGTATTATAAGAAAAGGAAGAGAAAAGGTAAAATTTTAGAAGATAGCAGGAAATCTTGACCAATTAGTAGAAAGTTATCTAAAGTTAAAAGAAGAAAAAAGTTGAAAAATATGGGGATTGTTAGAAAGGAAAGGTAGGTTTATTATGAAAGGAAAAATATTGATTGTAGATGATCAGTTTGGGATACGGATACTTTTAAATGAAGTATTTCAAAAAGAAGGATATGATACATTTCAAGCGGCAAATGGTGTGCAAGCTTTAGAAATTGTAACAAAAGAAACACCGGATTTAGTATTATTAGACATGAAAATACCTGGTATGGATGGTATTGAGATACTAAAAAGAATGAAAAAATTAAATCAGGAGATCCGTGTGATTATTATGACAGCATACGGTGAACTTGATATGATTCAAGAAGCCAAAGACTTAGGTGCACTAACCCATTTTGCAAAACCTTTTGATATTGATGATCTTAGAGATGCGGTAAAAAAATATATTCAAAAGTAAAGGAAGTTAGCATATAAAAAATACATATTATCGGAAAAAAGTAAGAATATAGCAAAAAAACACTTGGTTATTTGTGACAATTTAGAAAAAGTTGATGGAATAATAGCATTTCTTCACTTATTTTGGTATGATACAAATGAATTTAAAAGGAAAATGATTCGTTTGGATTTACTTAGGGTAATAAATACATATTTTACTTCCTTTAGGGAATTTAATAAGCTTACCTTGTAAAAAAGGACGATCATAAATAAGGAGGAAGAAAAATGCCTTTAGTTTCAATGACAGAAATGTTAAACAAAGCAAAAGCAGAAGGATATGCTGTTGGACAATTTAACTTAAATAACCTTGAGTTTACTCAAGCTATTCTTCAAGCTGCAGAAGAAGAGAAATCTCCTGTAATTTTAGGGGTTTCTGAAGGTGCAGCACGTTATATGGGTGGTTTTACAACAGTTGTAAAAATGGTAGAAGGATTACTAGTAGATTACAAAATCACTGTACCAGTTGCAATTCATTTAGACCATGGTTCAAGTTTTGACAAATGTAAAGAAGCAATCGATGCAGGATTCACTTCTGTTATGATCGATGCTTCTCATCATCCATTTGAAGAAAACGTTGAAACTACTTCAAAAGTAGTGGAATATGCTCATTCAAAAGGTGTTTCAGTTGAAGCTGAATTAGGTACTGTTGGTGGACAAGAAGATGATGTTGTTGCTGAAGGTGTTATTTACGCTGATGCAAAAGAATGTGATGAGCTAGTTAAACGTACTGGCATTGACTGCTTAGCTCCAGCTCTAGGTTCTGTACATGGTCCTTACAAAGGGGAACCAAACCTAGGATTCGCAGAGATGGAAGAAATCGGAAGCTTAACTGGTATGCCATTAGTATTACACGGTGGAACTGGAATTCCTACAAAAGACATTCAAAAGTCTATCTCTTTAGGAACTGCTAAAATCAACGTAAATACTGAAAACCAAATTGCTTCTGCTAAAGCAGTTCGCGAAACTTTAGCTGCAAAACCAGAAGAGTATGATCCACGTAAATATTTAGGACCAGCTCGTGATGCAATTAAAGCTACTGTTGTTGGTAAAATCAAAGAGTTCGGATCTTCAAACAAAGCGTAATAAAAGAAAAACGTAAACGCCTTGTTCAGCCTTGAAGAAAAATGTTTTATTTTCTTTATTTTTAATGAAACCGCCTGTTTTGGGCGGTTTTGTTCCTTATAAATTGACAGGAGACTGTCGAAAATAATGCAAATAATGAAGAATCCTTTCTAAAATAAGTATCGAAGAAGTCAAGGAAGGAAATAATAAACACTATTACTAAGTTAAAAAAATAGATAGTTGTTTTTAGATTATCTATTGTTTAACTTAGAATGGAAATTACTTTAGAGAAGTTAATAGGATTAATTTCTGAAAAAAATCCTCTAATATTTTCTTCTGATTAACAAAAGAAAATATATTACTGCGTACTCTTCAACTTTTGTCACGGTTCAGTTCTTTTATGCTTTTTCAAAGATTAGAAAAGTAAACCTTTATCATGTTAGGCAATAAATAGTAAGCTTTATGGTCTAGTTATTTTGTTAAAGGTGAAAAGAATCCCCCCTTTAACACTTGATAACCATTACATAATATTTGTCCTTTTCCTATTAAGATTACTTTTTGGTATAATAATGTAATTAGTATAAAACAAAGATTTTACGTCCAAGCCTTGATTCAATTTTTATAGTGCGAGTTCAAAAAGGAGGACAAAAAGAGCCGAGAAGTTCAAGGAAGCAACGCCTAGAGCATCAGATTTCTATAGGATGTGATGACTTCAACGTTGCTCACAGGACGTGAGCGTTTTTAGTAGAAGGATCCTCTATTTAAATACTTGAGAAGCGGATAAGCAAACTGACGCTGAAAATCGCAAGCTTATGTTCCCAAACTTTTTGAACAACCTCTGATATGTTTTGTTTGTACAAAGTTTTTATATATGTGCTTTTATGTACATAACTTGTACTTGTTTTGCATGGCTTAGAAGGGAGTTAGAAATGGAAAAACTTATGATTGCAGGTGGATCTCCATTAAAGGGAACTGTTCGAATAAGTGGAGCAAAAAATAGTGCTGTTGCTCTTATACCAGCAACTATTTTAGCTGATTCTCCAGTTACTATTGAGGGATTACCTGACATTTCTGATGTACAAATTTTAAAAGAAATTATGGAAGAAATAGGCGGGTCTGTATCGCTTTCAGACTCAGATATGACAGTTGATCCAACATCTATGATTTCAATGCCTATGCCAAATGGGAAGGTGAAAAAATTACGCGCTTCCTATTATTTAATGGGGGCAATGCTGGGCCGATTTAAAAAAGCTGTAATAGGATTGCCAGGCGGCTGCCATCTTGGACCACGTCCAATTGATCAGCATATTAAAGGCTTTGAAGCACTTGGAGCACAAGTAACGAATGAACAAGGAGCGATCTATCTTCGAGCTGAAGAATTAAGAGGTGCGCGAATTTATTTAGACGTTGTCAGTGTTGGCGCTACGATAAATATTATGCTTGCTGCAGTAAGAGCAAAAGGCAGAACGATTATTGAAAATGCAGCGAAAGAACCGGAAATTATCGATGTGGCTACTTTATTAACGAATATGGGAGCAAAAATTAAAGGTGCCGGCACCGATGTTATTCGAATTGAAGGGGTGGATCAATTGCATGGCTGCCGTCATACGATTATTCCAGATCGTATTGAAGCGGGAACCTATATTATTATTGGTGCTGCAATTGGCGAGGGCATTTTAGTTGATAATGTCATTCCTCAGCATTTAGAATCATTAATCGCAAAACTTAGGGAAATGAATGTTCATATTGAATCAAGCGATGATCAAATATATGTAAGGTCTAATCCTGATTTAAAAGCAGTAGATATAAAAACATTAGTGTATCCTGGGTTTCCGACAGACTTGCAACAGCCTTTTACTTCTCTTTTAACAAAAACAAAGGGTACAAGTATGGTCACGGATACAATATATAGTGCTAGATTTAAACATATTGATGAATTACGGCGAATGAATGCAGCAATTAAAGTAGAAGGACGCTCCGCGATTATTCATGGACCTGTTCATTTACAAGGAGCAAAAGTAAAAGCGAGTGATTTGCGAGCAGGAGCCGCGTTAGTCATTGCGGGTCTCATAGCTGACGGAGTTACTGAAGTTACAGGGCTTGAACATATAGATAGGGGTTACAGCAACTTAGTAGAAAAGCTTAATGGCTTAGGTGCAACGATATGGAGAGAAAATCTGTCTCAGGAAGAGTATGAGCAACTGAAAAATACGTAAATAAAGGGAGCATAATAGAAAGATGATCATGGAGTTGGTTGTGTTATGGAATTTGCGTTAAAAGGGTGCGGATGACACAGGCAACTTCAGATATGCTTAATTAATTCACGTATATTGGAGAAAAGCTACTAGGCATTGATTATGGTTTTGATTCGTTATAAAGAAGAAAAATCGATGCTGTAGGAGTCTGAAATACATTAGCAGCCTGAACAAGGCAACTTTTTATGCTTCTGATATGTATCTTTTGGGAAAACAATGGAATTGGTATTGGATATGAATTAGTGGATAAATTTAATTATTTGTATGGAAGAGTTAGTGAAAGTGATGCTGCTTTACAGATGGTGCTCTAATTTAAGCAATCTTCTTTATATTTGGCTATGTTAAAGCTCATTGTTGATGTTGGCACGATGTTGATTGGAGTGGAAGGCGTGAGACTCCTGCGGGAAAAGCGAGTCAGAGGGAGACCCCACAGGCGCACAGCGCCGAGGAGGCTCCCGGACCGCCCGCGGAAAGCGAACGCCTGGAACGGAAATGAACAGCCAAGTTTAACAGAGCCTTATATTTAAACATTTTATAGTATATAAAAGTTGAATAAGAGATAAAATGGTAAAACTTAAGGGGCCGAATTTATTCACAAAAACGGCGATAAGACCCGCGCAGAAGGAAGTTTTACTTATTCCTCTATCCTTTCAAAAACATTATTTCCTTTTGAAAAAATGAATAGTAAAGTTGTGCTAATAGTTTGCTTTCCAAAAGGTATCTAATTTAGAAGCAAGCGAACGAACGAAGAGATTTGAAGCTTTAATTTGGTGGCTTTTTGAACATATTTACTTATTTTAAAAAATATTGTTGCACATTTTTTATAGGAAGAGTTAAAATAGAGATTGCTTTTGGTAGATTCTTTTTACGTTAATGTATTTTTGTTTATGGATTTTTTTCATCTTGTGTGAAAACAATATGTAAACAGTTCGTATAAAGAACAATTCTTTTTATGTTATTACTTCAATTTATTCTCGCATCAACAATGCATTTCTTCACATTGCCTCAAAAAGATGATAAAAACATTCCTTTCCTAATATTAATGCTCGAAACAATGGTAGGAATAACTGAAAATTTAAAAGAGTGGTGTCAAAATGGGATTAAACATATCTAGTTTAGAAAATATGAAATTAAAAGAGCTATATGAATTAGCACGTGAATATAAAGTATCATATTATAGTAAGTTAACGAAAAAAGAATTGATTTTCTCCATCTTAAAAGCGAGAGCGGAACAAGAAGGCTATTTCTTTATGGAAGGTGTTTTAGAAATAATTCAGTCGGAAGGTTTTGGGTTCCTACGACCAATAAACTATTCTCCAAGTTCCCAAGACATCTATATATCTGCATCGCAAATTAGAAAATTTGATTTAAGAAATGGAGATAAAGTTTCAGGAAAAGTACGCCCGCCAAAAGAAAATGAACGTTATTTTGGTTTGCTGCAAGTAGAAGCAGTAAATGGAGATGATCCGGATGCTGCCAAAGAAAGAGTGCATTTTCCAGCATTAACTCCATTGTATCCAAATCGTCAAATGAAGTTAGAAACAACACAAAGAAATGTTTCTACTAGAATAATGGATGTATTAGCGCCTGTTGGGTTTGGGCAAAGGGGTCTTATTGTTGCACCGCCAAAAGCAGGGAAAACAATGTTAATTAAAGAAATTGCCAATAGTATTACAACGAATCATCCAGATGCAGAATTAATTGTATTATTAATTGATGAGCGTCCAGAAGAAGTAACAGATATCGAAAGATCGGTTACAGGGGATGTTGTAAGTTCGACATTTGATGAAGTGCCTGAAAATCATATTAAAGTGGCAGAACTTGTATTAGAAAGAGCGATGCGTCTTGTAGAGCATAAACGAGATGTTATTATTTTAATGGACAGTATTACAAGGTTAGCACGAGCATACAACCTCGTAATTCCTCCGAGTGGTCGAACTTTATCTGGTGGTATTGACCCTGCGGCTTTTCACCGTCCAAAGCGTTTCTTTGGTGCTGCACGTAATATAGAAGAAGGCGGTTCGTTAACGATTTTAGCAACTGCTTTAGTAGATACCGGTTCACGTATGGATGATGTAATATATGAGGAATTCAAAGGAACTGGTAATATGGAGCTTCATTTAGATCGTTCTCTTGCAGAAAGAAGAATATTCCCAGCTATCGATATTCGCCGCTCTGGAACGAGAAAAGAAGAATTGCTTATCCCGAAAGAGCATTTAGATAAACTATGGGCTATTCGTAAGTCGATGTCTGATTCGCCTGATTTTGCAGAGCGATTTTTACGTAAATTAAGACAAACAAAATCAAACGAAGATTTTTTTGCAGTGTTAGCAGAACAAATGAAAGCCGGCACAGCTAAAAGATCTTAATAGATTTAAAACCCAAGTAAGTTATTTAAACTTAAAGGTAGTAAATAATAGATTTTTTATAATTATTCGATTCATAATGAATCGAGTTGCAAAATAGAAATGTCCTTGCTATAATGAACACAGTGTGTTTTTAAAAATTAACAATGAAATTTCATTGTTTTATAACTCTGTTTCGAAAGTTGCAGGGCGGAAGGAGATGAAAAGGAATGAAAGCAGGAATTCATCCTAATTATAATCAAATTACGGTGAAATGTGCGTGTGGAAATGAGTTCACAACTGGTTCTGTTAAAAAAGAAATGAAAGTTGAAACTTGTTCTGAGTGCCACCCGTTCTATACTGGTCGTCAAAAATTCGCTGAAGCTGGCGGACGTGTTGATCGTTTCAACAAAAAATACGGCCTTAAGTAATATTAAATGTCAAGAACAGGCAAGAAGTTTTTATTCCTTGCCTGTTCTTTCTTTTATGAATAAATTAATTCTAACCTTACACGATAAGCTGTTTAAGAATAGAAGGAAATACATATATGTTTTCCCTTCTATCCTTAAGTGTCTTATGTTTTTGTTGACGAAATAAACGGAAGAATTTTTGCTGAGTTGTTTTTTGGGAAGGAGTGGTTTCATGTATGTAATGAAACAGCATGGATGGGTAGAAGTGATTTGTGGAAGTATGTTTTCTGGAAAATCGGAAGAACTCATTCGTCGTATAAGAAGGGCAGAATTTGCCAAACAAAAAATTATTGTATTTAAACCGAAAATAGATAATCGTTATAGCGAGGAGGCGGTTGTGTCTCATAATGGTACGACAGCAAATGCTATTCCTATCAGCAAATCTGCGGAAATTTTTAAATATGTAACAGCAGATATTGAATTAGTAGCGATTGATGAAGTGCAGTTTTTTGATGAGGAAATCGTGGATGTCATTCAACATTTGGCAAATAGTGGTCATCGTGTAATTTGTGCAGGACTTGATCAAGACTTTCGCGGTGAACCTTTTGCGAGAATGCCGGATTTGATGGCTATTGCTGAGTTGGTTACAAAACTTCAGGCAGTTTGTGCTGTATGTGGCTCACCTGCAAGTCGCACACAACGCTTAATTAACGGTTCGCCAGCGTCTTATGATGATCCGATTATTTTAGTTGGTGCATCAGAATCCTATGAACCACGCTGTCGTCATCACCATGAAGTGCCTAAAGCCCCTCAACTGCTAAAAAAACAAGACAGTAATTTGTAACAATTTGAACCTTCCGACATTGGGAGGTTTTTTTACAGGTAGGCTCTGTTAAACGATAATGTTGTTTTTGTCTATATTTGAAGCACCGAGCAGCAGGAATACACGAAGACTCCTACGGGAAAAGCGAAATAGGCGAGACCCCGCAGGAGCAAAGCGACGAGGAGGCTTGGCATTCGCCCGTGGAAAGCGAAGTGTATTCCTGCTGCGGATCTTCTTTTAAAATCAACATTAAAAATTAACAAAGCCTTAAAATGAAAAATATGTACCAAGAGAGAACCAAAAAATAATGAATTCGCATTCTTTTCTGGGGGATAAAAAAACTGCCCATAAATGCTTGACTCAATCGAAAGTAGGCTTAATTTGGTTTTGACGGGGGTTATCGCCTATAATATAATTAATACGTTATGGAGAAAAATGAGGTGAAGATTCGTGTTTGATCGTCTACAAGCTGTAGAGGACCGTTACGATAAGTTAAATGAGTTATTGAGCGATCCTGAAATTGTTAATGATACAAAGAAATTGCGTGATTATTCGAAAGAACAATCCGATATCCAAGAAACGGTTGAAGCATACCGGGAATATAAAGAAGTAAAAGAACAGCATAAAGAAGCAAAATCAATGTTAGAAGAAAAATTAGATGCGGAAATGCGCGAAATGGTGAAAGAAGAATTAGATGAAACAGCTTCGCGTATTGAGGAACTAGAAGCACGTTTGAAAATTTTGCTTATTCCAAAAGACCCAAATGATGATAAAAACGTTATCATGGAAGTTCGTGGTGCTGCAGGTGGAGACGAAGCAGCATTATTTGCTGGTGATTTATTCCGCATGTACAGCCGTTTTGCAGAAGCTCAAGGATGGAAAATTGAAATCATTGATGCAAGCTCAACAGGGGTTGGTGGATATAAAGAGATTATCTTTATGATCAATGGTAAAGGTGCTTATTCAAAAATGAAGTTTGAGAATGGTGCACATCGAGTACAACGTGTTCCAGAAACAGAATCGGGCGGCCGTATTCATACATCAACAGCAACAGTTGCTTGTCTGCCAGAAGCGGAAGAGGTAGAGATAGAAATTCACGAAAAAGATATCCGAGTAGATACGTTTGCTTCGAGCGGACCAGGAGGACAAAGTGTTAACACTACGATGTCTGCAGTACGCTTAACCCATTTGCCTACTGGTACAGTAGTATCTTGTCAGGATGAAAAGTCGCAGATCAAAAACAAAGAGAAAGCGATGAAAGTATTACGTGCCCGTGTTTATGATAAATTCCAACAAGAAGCACAAGCAGAATACGATCAACAACGTAAATCTGCCGTTGGAACGGGAGATAGATCGGAGCGTATTAGAACGTATAACTTCCCACAAAATCGTGTCACAGACCATCGTATTGGTTTAACGATTCAAAAGTTAGATCAAATTCTGCAAGGGAAAATGGACGATGTTATTGATGCGTTAATTTTTGAAGAACAATCAAGCCGTTTAGAAAGTGCTTCTGATGTGTAAAAATAGTCCGGTAAAAATTTTTGAGGCCCTAAAATGGGCTTCTTCTTATTTACATGAACATAATCGGGAAGAATACGCAGCAGAATTGCTGTTAAGACATGTACTTCAAATCAGCCGGTCTGAAATGTTAATGAACTTTCGAGATGACATGAATTTGGAGGCATTGTCTGTATTTAAAAAATATATTTATCTTCATGCGGAAGGAACACCTGTTCAATATATTATCGGGTATGAAGAGTTTTATGGACGAAAGTTTAAAGTAAATGAAGAGGTTCTTATTCCGAGACCGGAAACAGAAGAATTAGTAGAAGCTACTTTAAAAAGAATAAATACACTTTTTAAAGGGAAAAATGGTTTAAAGCTAGCTGATATTGGAACTGGAAGCGGTGCAATTGCTGTTTCTATGCAATTAGAAGAACCGAGTCTATTAGTGACTGCAACAGATCTTTATTCCCCTTCTTTGCAGGTTGCAAAAGAAAACGCGTCTATTTTAGGTGCAGATAAAATCCAATTTGTGCAAGGCGATTTGCTTGCTCCTTTTATCGAACAAAAACAAACATTTGATATTATTCTTTCTAATCCTCCGTATATTCCAGAAAGTGACCAAATGGAGATGTCGGATATCGTAACAGAACATGAACCACATCGAGCTTTATTTGCAGGGGCTGATGGACTGATGATATATAGAAGATTATGCAAGGAACTTCCCTCAGTATTAAAAAAACAAAGTTTAGTTGGTTTTGAAGTTGGTGCAGGACAAAGTAAAGCAGTATCTGCTTTATTGCAGACAGCGTTTCCAGAGGCAAATATCGAAGTGGTATTTGATATAAATGGAAAAGATAGAATGGTTTTTGCAGAGATTGGATTTTAAGTAGAGAATAACCACTTTTAACTATTGGATAAATAGTTGGAAGTGGTTTTTTATTAAGGCTGTTTTCTCTAAGTTTGTTGTTTTTTACGAAAAAAATGGGAGAAGAAGTACTCAGCAGACTGAATACACGTAGACTCCTGTGGGAATGCGAGAAAGACGAGACCCCCCACAAAAGCGAATGCGACGAGGAGGCTCGACGCTCGCTAAACGGACGAAGTGTATTCAGGCTGCGCGTTTAAAAGCAACAATCTATACGAAAACAGCCTTTATTAAAATTTTACTAAAAGTGAGAGTTTAAAAAGGTATTAAATAGAAGCAAGCCAACGAAGTGTTTCGCTGCTTATCATTTGGTGTCTTTTTGAACATCCTATTAAAAAATAGTTTTTTTGCTAGTTTAAGATTATAGTAATCTGTCCACACTGTTTTAGTGAAGGGGCGGTGCTAAAAAATGAGAAGAAAACCGATGGCAACTATATATTTATTCGTACTTATTATTTCTACTGTGTTAAGTTTATATATACCAAAAAATGAAGTGACTGCAAATGATGAAGTAGTTATTCCAAGTGATGCCATTCGATTAAGAATATTGGCAAATAGCGATAACGAAGAAGACCAAGCGTTAAAAAGAAAAGTAAGAGATGCCGTAAATAAAGAAATTACAACTTGGGTATCAGAATTAACTTCTAAAGAGGAAGCAAAAAAATTATTACAATCAAAATTGCCGGAAATTCAACAAATTGCAGAAAAAGTAGTGGAAGAAGAAAATAAAAATCAAAGTGTAAAAGTCAAATTTGGAAAAGTAGATTTTCCAACTAAATTATACGGACAATTTCTATATCCAGCAGGAGAATATGAAGCAATTCTTATCACTTTAGGGAAAGGCGAAGGAGCAAACTGGTGGTGTGTATTATTTCCTCCATTATGTTTTCTTGACTTTTCCAATGGGGTGGCAGTAAGTGATGGATTTGATGATAAAAATGGAAAAAAACAAGAGAAGAAAAAAGAAGAAAATAAAGCAAATGTGGAAAATGAAAATACAAAGCAAGAACAAGCAGTGAAAACAGAAAATGAAAATAAAAAGCAAGAACAAGCAGTGAAAACAGAAAATGAGAATACAAAGCAAGAACAAGCAGTGAAAGCAGAAAATGAAAATAAAAAGCAAGAACAAGCAGTGAAAGTAGAAAATGAAAATAAAAAGCAAGAACAAGCAGTGAAAGCAGAAAATGAAAATAAAAAGCAAGAACAAGCAGTGAAAACAGAAAATGAGAATACAAAGCAAGAACAAGCAGTCAAAGCAGAAAATGAAAATAAAAAGCAAGAACAAGCAGTAAAAACAGAAAACGATAATAAAAATAAAGAGAACAAACAAAAGGATAAAAAAGAACCAGTATATGTAGAGGAAACAAAAGAAGATAAGGTAGAAGTGAAATTTTTTATCGTGGAAGTATGGGATAAACTATTTGGATAATAACAAATGAGAGGCTGCTTTTTTATCAGACACGCTGATGGAAAGGCAGTCTTATTTTCTGTTTACAAAAGAAAAGTTGTCAGAATTTTTAACAAATTTCTATGTTAACGATATACAATATCGTATAATTAATTTAACGAATAAACATTTATGTTTGAAATTATATGTTTGTACAAAAGTGTTTAATGTTATATGGGTGATGTGAATGTTTAAAAAGGGGGGAATGAAATTGGAAGTTGTGATGCGCAATATGTTTCAGTCATTAGCAAAGAACACTTCAGCAAATAAGTTGGCTAAAAAATATGGCTTGCGTTTTGGGGCTAATAGATTCGTTGCAGGAGAAACCATCTTAAAAGCAATTGAATGCGTGAAGGAGCTGAATAATGAAGGAAAAGTAGTTACGCTCGATCATTTAGGCGAGTTTGTTTATACAGAAGCTGAGGTCAATCAAGCAGCTGACATGTGTTTACAAACATTGGATGCTATCCACGCTTCTGGTGTTCAATCTAATTTATCCCTTAAAATGACCTCGCTTGGGTTGGACATTAACAAAGACCTATGCAGGAAAAACATGAATGCAATACTCTTAAGAGCGAAACAATATAACAATTTTGTACGGATTGATATGGAGGATTATGCTCATTGTCAAATAACCATTGATCTTTTTAAAGAACTTTGCAGAGATTTTGACAAT
The DNA here is from genome assembly GCF_052663115.1 of Niallia yueguangensis. NCBI lineage: Bacteria > Bacillati > Bacillota > Bacilli > Caryophanales > Bacillaceae > Niallia > Niallia yueguangensis. Next base: position 78,672 of record NZ_JBQTCX010000006.1, on the reverse strand, counting down.
GTTGGTTTAGTTATTCAAGCCTATTTATATCGAACAGAAGAAGATATAGAGCTATTAAACGGATTACATGCAAATTTACGTTTAGTAAAGGGGGCTTATAAAGAATCGCCTGATGTAGCATTTCCAGCAAAAAAAGATGTCGATGAAAATTTTAAAAAAATAATTAAAAGTCATTTGCTAAATGGTCATTATACTGCAGTTGCAAGCCATGACGAGAAGATAATTGATTTTACGAAAAAGCTTGTTGCTGAACATCACATCGATAAAAGCCGATTTGAATTCCAAATGTTATATGGCATATGTGTTGAGCTGCAAAATAAGCTAATTAAAGAAGGATATAAAGTAAGAATTTATGTACCATATGGTGTCGATTGGTTTGGCTATTTTATGCGCAGATTAGCAGAAAGACCGGCGAATGTTTGGTTTGTGCTGAAAAACTTATTTAAATAAAGTCATAGATTTTTAGTTTGATAGGAAATTATAAACGAAACGGAGTTGTGGATAACTTAGCGGTTGGGTCTGCATCTAGCTCCAGCGCCTAGCTCTTGTGAAAAATAACCCCATGCCTCTAAAAGTAAAAAGCACTTTTTGAGTCATGTGAACATTTTTCTTCAGAGCTGTTCAAGGCGCTTGCGCTTTTGTTCTTTGATAGAAAATAATTTAAGAAGTGAAGGAGAATGGTGATGACAAATTTAACAACGATAACACCTTATAAAAATGAGCCATTTACAGATTTTAAGGTAAAAGAAAATAAGGAAGCATTTGAAAAAGCATTAGCAAAAGTAAAAGGAGAATTTGGGAAAACATTTCCGTTGGTAATTGGGAAAGATAAAATAATCACCGAAGAAAAAACAGTATCCATTAATCCGGGAAATATAGACGAAATAATTGGAGAAGTTAGTAAAGGATCAAAAGAATATGCAGAAAAAGCGATGCAAGAAGCGTTGGCTGCGTTTGATGCATGGAAAAAAGTGAAACCTGTTGAACGTGCGGAATACTTATTTAAGGCAGCAGCGTTAATGCGTCAACGCAAGCATGAGTTTTCTGCTTATTTAGTATACGAATCCGGGAAAAACTGGGCGGAAGCAGATGCGGATACGGCGGAAGCGATTGATTTCTTAGAATTTTATGCACGGGAAATGCTTCGTTTAAGCGAAACATCTACCCATCAGCCTTTATATCAAACTGCAGGTGAGGTTGATAACAAAATTACGTATATTCCACTAGGGGTAGGAATTGTTATTTCCCCGTTTAACTTCCCATTGGCTATTATGGCAGGAACAACGGTAGCTGCCGTTGTCTCAGGAAATACAGTCATTTTAAAACCCTCCGATACAACGTCAGTGATTGCGGCAAAGTTTGTAGAATTAATGGAAGAAGTTGGTCTTCCGGCAGGTGTTATTAACTTTGTTCCAGGGGATGGCATCGATGTAGGGGAATATTTAGTAGATCATCCAAAAACAAGATTTATTTCATTTACAGGCTCAAGAGCAGTTGGCTGCAGAATTTATGAACGTGCATCGGTTGTGCAGCCCGGACAAATTTGGTTAAAACGAGTCGTAGCAGAGATGGGAGGAAAAGACGGAATTGTTGTGGATGAAACGGCGGATATAGATGCAGCAGCAGAGGCAATCGTTACATCCGCTTTCGGTTTCCAGGGACAAAAGTGTTCAGCAGGATCTCGTGCCATTATTGTAGAGACTGTTTATGACCAAGTAGTAGAAAAAGTAGCGGCATTAACTCAAAAATTACGTGTTGGATTACCAGAAGAAAATGCCCCGGTAGGACCTGTCATTGACCAAAAAGCATTGGATAAAATTCTTAGGTTTATAGAAATCGGAAAAGAAGAAGGAAAATTGCTGACTGGCGGCTGTCGTGCAGAAGGAAATGGCTATTATATAGAGCCGACTGTTTTTGCAGATGTTCAGCCAGACGCAAGAATTATGCAAGAAGAAATTTTTGGACCGGTGATAGCTCTTTCCAAAGTAGCTGATTGGAAAACAGGAATAGATGTTTACAACAATACAGATTATGGATTAACAGGTTCCTTCTTTTCAGCTAGAGAAGAACGAATCGAGTATGCACTCGAAACGATGCATTGTGGAAATCTTTATATAAATAAAAAGTGTACAGGTGCGTTAGTAGGGGTTCATCCGTTTGGCGGCTTTAATATGTCAGGAACAGATTCTAAAGCTGGAGGTTTTGATTACTTATTATTATTTACGCAAGCAAAATTAAGTTCTCGAAAAGTTTAATAAGGTTCCGATAATAACTGAAATAGTAGACAGATATAAGCTGATACTTATTATTTAACAGGAGTTTCCGTGGAGACAAAATTTCAGATTTAGAATTATTTTGTCGACTGTTCGAAGCTAAGTGAAAAATAAAAGTATCAGCTTTTTTCATTAAGGGAGAAGAACTTTTTATTGATAAAAGGCAATACTATCTGCTTGTATAGCGAAGACTACTGAACATATGTTAAATTAATAGTTATCATTGTATGAAAGGAATTTGTTATGTTCATCCATTCACATGTTGAATTAGAGAGATCATTTGTAATGGTTTCGATTCATGAGGATAAACAATCTCTCTTAAATAAATTAGCTTTATATGATTTTGTTGTCGTAAAGGCAGATCACTGGTATTGTATCGAAAAGAAAGAAGCTTTTCTTGTACAGTTAGGCAAGGAGAAGGAAACAGTAGAAGAGTCGATAAAATGTCTCCATCTAAAACCATCCTCTGTGACTAGTATCGATACTATTCATCAAAATAATGTTGATTGGGAGCGACCAGTATTAGTTATGGACGAAAAGCAGGAAGAAGTTGCTGGTGTGATCACCGCATCTAAGTTGCTTCCAGCTTTACAGAAAGAGAATAAACAATTAGCCACTTTTTTTCAAACATTGGCAGAGACGATTAATGACGCAGTAACAGCAGTAGATAAAGATGGAACCGTTGTATATTGGAATAATGTCGCGGAAATTACGTATAACATTAAAAAAGAAGCGATTATTGGGAAAAAGATAGGAGCACATTTTGATGCGGATTCGATTGTCTTGCATCAAATTTTAAAAGAAGGAAATCCAGTTAGAGGAACGTATCATCGTCCAGATGAGCATACACATGTTTTAATCAACGCATCACCTATTGTTGAAAATAACGAAATTATTGGCGGTGTTGCTACGGAACATGACATTACAAAAATGATGCATTTAAATCGAGAGTTGGAATCTAAATTATCGCTGCACGTTCAAAGAGATGCACCGTTTTCTTCTATTGTTACTGAAAGTGAAGAAGTAAATAAAGCAGTGGGAATGGCACAGAAAATGGCGCATGCTAATATGCCTGTACTAATCACCGGTGAAAGAGGAACAGGGAAAGAACTGTTGGCACAAGCCATCCATTATGGGGGGGCAAAAAGTAATCAGCCGTTTATTTCTTTAAATTGCTCTGTTATTCCAGCGGATGTATTAGAAATTGAGCTGTTTGGTTATCAAAAAATTTCCTTTCATTCAGGTGAAGAAAATGAAAAGAACGGAAAAATCGAACAAGCAAATGGTGGGTCATTATTTATTGAAGATGTGGATAAAATGCCGTTAGCTGTTCAACAAAAATTAGTAGAGTATGTGACAAATGGTACGTTCACTCGTGTTGGAGGGAAAAAAGAGATTTCAGCAAAAACAAGAGTAATTGTTTCAACTGCACAAAGTTTAATAAAGTTAGTAAAGAATGGAGAATTTAATGAAAATCTTTATTTTCAATTAAGTGTTATTCACATTAATATTCCTCCCCTTCGTAAAAGAAAAGAAGATATTCCGAGCTTGATCTGTCAATTTATAAAAGAGTATGGGGAGAAACATCAAAAAAATAATATCGTATTAAGTGATGCTGCATTAAATAAGCTTAAACAATATGATTGGCCGGGTAATGTGCAAGAATTAAGAAATATAGTGGAACGTTGTATTCTTTTAACAGAAAATAACGAAGTTTCGTTAGAACATTTACCGGCAGAAATCGTAAAAATCTCTTCTAGTTTAGCAAATGATGAGGGAATAATAGCAGAAGAAGCAAAACGAATTGAAGAAGCACTTCATAAAACATACGGAAATAAAAGTGCAGCAGCAAACCTATTAGGCATTTCAAGAGGGACGCTTTATAACAAAATAAAAGAATATGGTCTTTAACGATATTCTAGCATCATTTCTTTCTCTTCATCATAGTAATAGAAAAACACTTATTATGGAGGGAAATGTATGCAGAAAACGATAAGACAAGCGCAGCCGAACGATCTAAATAAAATTCGATCATTTTTACAAAAAACAGCAATAGATAGGAGCGGAATGGAAAAATGGCTAGAATATTATCTTCTTGTTGAGGATGTTAATGGAAAAATAGTAGGGACCATTGGAATTCAGCCATTTAAAAAACTTGGGCTTCTCCGTTCTCTTGTTTTATCGAATGCAAGCGCAGAAGAAATTCTCTATTTGCTGCAGCAAACAATCAAAATGGCAAAAGACAAAGAACTTGAAACTTTATACTGTATGTTAAATAATAAACAAGCTATTCAGCTTTTTTCTCTTTTAGGCTTTAATAGAATAGAGAAAACAGCGCTTCCTCATGTGTTGAAAAAGTCGAATACTGTAAATAACTTATCAACTGTTAATAACCTTGAATTTATGTGTTATTCCTTAAAAAATGTGGATAAATAGATATAGTTATCCACTTTTTTGGGTATTTTATTCACAATTTGTGGATGAATAATATGTTTATCCACTGTTCAAACAGAATGAACACCTTTTGAAAGCGAAGAGTACTTGTCGAAAAATGTGGAAAATAAGCAGTTTGGCTAAGAAATAATATAGATTTTTGTAAAGGTGGATAAAAATGAAGACAATTTACTGGTCAGTGGATAAAAATGTGGATAATGAATATAGTTATCCACAAATCCAACAAGCTGCTGATCTTTTAAAACGAAATGAAGTAATTGCTTTTCCTACAGAAACGGTTTATGGATTAGGCGGAAATGCAAAAGATGATGAAGCAATTAAAAAGATTTTTGCTGCAAAAGGTCGTCCTTCCGATAATCCGCTAATTATACATATTGCGAAACAAGCGCAATTAAAGGAAATAGTGGAAGAAATCCCGGAAGTGGCTAAAAAACTAATGGATTCCTTTTGGCCGGGAGCGTTGACCATTATTTTTCGTGCGAAAGAAGGAGCATTATCTTCCTATGCGACAGCAGGCTTAAAAACAGTAGCGGTGCGGATGCCTGATCATCCTGTTGCTTTAAAGTTATTGGCGGAAGCATCTTTGCCGATTGCAGCTCCTAGCGCCAATCGTTCCGGAAAGCCAAGTCCAACAACTGCTTTGCATGTGAAAGAAGATTTGGATCAGATTATTGCGGGAATTGTAGATGGAGGGCCTACAGGTGTTGGGGTTGAATCTACTGTAATAGACTGTACGGATTCAATACCTGTTATATTGCGACCTGGAGGGGTAACAAAAGAACAAATAGAACAAATAGTGGGTGAGGTACGTTTAGATCCAGCACTTATCAACAAAGAATCCACACCAAAAGCACCTGGTATGAAATATAGTCATTATGCTCCAAATGCTCCGATGTTTTTAGTAAGAGGAACAAAAGAAAAAATCCAATTGCTAATAAACGAAGAGAAATTACAAGGGAAAAAAGTAGGTGTGTTAACGACGGAAGAAAATAAAGGTTATTATCAAGCTGATTATATTTTTGCTTGTGGAAAAAGAGTAGACATACAAACAGTTGCCGCATCTTTATATGAAGGGTTGAGAAGCTTTAATCATAGGGATGTTGATATAATCTTTAGTGAGATGTTTCCGATTGAGGGTGTAGGACAAGCGATTATGAATAGATTAATGAAAGCTGCTTCCCATCAAGTGATTGAATGAACGATGTGGATAAGTGTTTCTTAAAGAAAATCCACTCTAAACTTAATAAGGTAATAAGGATAAACTTAAATACAGAGCACCATGGCTCATTTTTTTCATTAAAGTTGCCGCAGCGGACTTCTAAAAAAACTTGGACGTGCATAACATCTAATTAGCAAGTCCAAGGAGGCGGAGTAATGTCTGCGTTAATGGGAGAAATATTCACACTAATATTGATGGCATTTGCGTTGGGAATGGACGCATTTTCTGTTGCGTTAGGAATGGGAATGTATAAGCTCAGATTAAAGCAAATAATGAATACTGGTATAATAATTGGCGTTTTTCATGTTATCATGCCGCTGATTGGCATCGTTGCTGGCAGATTTTTATCAGATAATTTTGGTGCAATTGCCGTGTATATCGGAGGCGGATTGCTTGTTATTTTAGGAATCCAAATGATTTGGTCTGTATTTAAGGAAGAGGATGTATATCGCATAACACCAGTAGGATTTGGTTTATTGCTATTTTCTCTAAGTGTTAGCTTAGACAGCTTTTCTGTTGGTTTAAGCTTAGGAATTTATCATGCAAGAACTGCTGTTGTGTTAGCGTGCTTTGGGATAGGTGCGACCATTTTAACATGGGCGGGTCTTCTAATCGGCAGAAAAGTTCAAGGGTTGTTAGGAACTTACGGAGAAGTGTTAGGTGGAGGAATACTTTTAACTTTGGGCATAAAATTATTGATGAATTTTTAAAGGGAGAAATAGCTGTCTGAATTTCCGTGTAAGCTTAAGGGATCTGGTGTACTTCAGATCCCTTTTTTGCAGGCAAAAAACAATTAGGACTTTTAAGAAGGTTGGAATATAATGATAGATGATGATTAGGAGGAGGATTCGTATGTATCGTGTTTTATTTGTATGCACAGGAAATACTTGTCGTAGTCCAATGGCGGAAGCGATTTTAAAAAATAAAAAACTTAAAAATGTGGAAGTGAAATCAGCGGGTGTATATGCTATGGATGGAGGAGCAGCATCAAACCATGCGCAAGAAGTGTTGGCTGAAAAAGGAATCGACCATCATCATACATCTTCCATGCTTACAAAGGAATTATTAGACTGGGCAACACATATATTTACGATGACAACAGGGCATAAGAATGCCATTGCAGCACAATTCCCATCTTCAATAGAGAAAACATTTACTTTAAAAGAGTTTGCAACAGAAGATAAAAAAGGAGATGTGATCGATCCTTTTGGCGGTTCTGTAGAACATTATCGAAAAACATTTCAAGAATTAGATGATTTAATACTTAATATCATAAAAAAATTAGATTAATGGTGTGTGAGGAGAACAGGAATGGAAGTGAATATAAGCTATAAGTTTAGCTTGAGAAAAAAACTGGCATTATTTATTACAATATTAGCGGTAATCACTTATTCAACAAGTGCGCTTTTTATATATGGTCTATATCCAATGCTTCAAAATAATTTGAAAATTAGTTCTTTTGCTTTTACAATGGGGACATTATTATTGGGGATTCTCTGGTCGGGTTTTTTAGCGTTTTTAGCAGCTGGATATATTATTAAACCACTTCAAAAATTAGAGAAAACCGCAATGAAAGCAGCTAATGGAAATATGAAGGAAGACGCAGAAATTTCAAAATCAGATGATGAAATTAAATCGTTAGGCATTGCATTTAATCATATGCTATTTAATTTACGTGAAATGGTACAAAATATTGAATGTAATTTTAATCAAACAAATGCCAAAGTGGATGCTTTAACGACAGAAGCGGAGCAAGCATCTGAGCAAACGCTTGCAATTTCCAGGGCTGTTGAAGAAATTGCGGGAGGTGCAGAAGTATCAGCACAATCTGTACAGGATACAGCAATTTCTGTGGATGAAGCAATGGAAATTGCACAAACTGTTCAAAAGAAAGCGAATACTTCTATACAAACATCTAACCAAATGATGGATCATCTACAGAAAACGAATGGCGTTGTTTTATCCTTAGTAAATGGATTGAAAGCGATCGTAGAGGATAATAATCTATCTTTGCAATCTGTTCAGAAACTAGAAACCAACGTAGGGAAGGTAGAAGGTATTATTAAATTGGTTGGCGATATTGCATCTCAAACCAATTTATTGGCATTAAATGCAAGCATTGAAGCAGCACGTGCAGGTGAACATGGAGCAGGATTTGCGGTGGTAGCGAATGAAGTACGGTATTTAGCTGATGAAAGCGGAAAGGCTGTAGCAGGGATATCAGATCTTATTAAAAATATGCAATTAGAAGTGAAAAATGTAGTGAAACAAATGGAGAGACAGGTATTAAATGCAGAAAAAGAAGCTGAACGAGGGGAACAAGCTAATCTTATCTTTAAGGATATGAATAACACAATAAAAGAGATGGCAGATGACGTTGCTAGTATAACTGCGCTTGTTCGCAGGCAGATGGAGCAAATTTATCATACTGCTCAACAATCTCAAGAGGTAGCTGCAGTAGCAGAAGAAACATCAGCTGGTGCCCAGCAAGTTACTTTTATAACAGAAAAGCAAACGAAAATAATGAATAGAGTTAACCAATTGGCCTTAGAATTACAAGCGCATGCAGAAGAATTAAAAACGACTATTTTTCGTTTTAAAATTTAGTTTTGTTCACATGGATTAAGTGGGTGTGAGACTTAATTCAATGGGATTCGACTTAACGGGATGTATTTAGATAGGATGTTGTTCGTCCCGCATCATTGCTTGCAGATAGTGCAGATGTCGTACTGTCCATCTAATATATGATAAAAATATTTTTCTTTTTCCTAGTCTTTTTATTTTGGTTTTTTTATGTGAGAATATAGTTTGTGAACGTAGGGAGGATGGTAATAATGAAAGTTGCGATAGCATCAGATCATGGTGGAATCATCATGCGTGGAGAAGTAATAAAATTACTAGAACAATTAGGGGTAGAATATACTGATTTTGGCTGTGAATGTGAAGCTTCTGTAGACTATCCGGATTATGCATTGCCAGTTGCGGAAAAAGTAGCAAATGGTGAGTTTGATAGAGGGATATTAATATGCGGCACAGGCATCGGCATGAGCATTGCTGCCAATAAAGTAAAGGGAGTCCGCTGCGCTTTAGTTCATGACGTTTATAGTGCAAAATTAACCCGTGAACATAACGATAGTAATGTAATAGCTATGGGAGAGCGTGTAATTGGACCTGGTTTGGCATGTGAGATTGTAAAAGTTTGGCTGCAATCAGAATTTAGTGGTCAAAGACATGAAACTAGATTAAAGAAAATTGCTCAATATGAAGAAAGTCAATTAGTTTAATTCTGTTCGAAAGGCCGTGTTTTTATGAATGATGAAAAAGTAGCTTTAGAACAACAATTAGAAACGATTATTTCAGAGTATCAGGCACAAGCAAACTTAAGGAAGTCTCAATTATTCGTTATTGGCTGCAGTACGAGTGAAGTGATTGGGCAAAAAATAGGAACATCTGGAACGATTGATGTGGCTGGGATTATCTTTGAAAAACTTCAAAGTTATCAGCAGCAAGCCGGCATTAGTTTAGCTTTTCAATGCTGTGAACATTTAAATAGAGCACTAGTAGTAGAAAGAAAAACATTGGAAGAGCGAGGGTTGACAGAGGTTTCTGTTATACCTGTTCGCCATGCTGGTGGAGCGATGGCAACATATGCCTATCAGCATATGAGCGATCCAGTTATTGTTGAGTTTATCGAAGCAGACGGTGGAATAGATATAGGTGATACATTTATCGGCATGCATTTAAAACATGTCGCAGTTCCAATTAGAACGTCTCTCAAGCAACTAGGTGAAGCGCATGTTACAATGGCGAAATCACGACCAAAACTAATTGGCGGCCAAAGAGCCGTTTACGAAAATACAAAAGAAAACCAGTCTTGTTCCTAGTAGACTTCTTTTTTAAGGAAGGCTGTTTTCTCAAAGTTTGTTGTTTTTTACAAAATGGGAGAAGAAGTACTCAGCAGACTGAATACACGTAGACTCCTGTGGGAATGCGAGAAAGACGAGACCCCACAGGAGCGTATGCGACGAGGAGGCTCGACGCTCGCCCGCGGAAAGCGAAGTGTATTCAGGCTGCGGGTTTACGAAAACAGCCTTAAGGAAAGAATAATTGTATATCTATATAATGTTGTTGTTTTTTATAGTAGACATGATTAAGTGAACGAATGGATCCATTTACAAAAAGCTTTGTACTTTATTTTTTGAAAGGCTGTTTTCTAAAAGTTTGTTGTTTTTGAATAAATAATAAACATGGCTGAAGCACTGAGCAGACTGAATACACGTAGACTCCTGCGGGAAAAGCGAGAAAGACGAGACCCCACAGGAGCATAGCGACGAGGAGGCTCGGCACTCGTCCGCGGAAAGCGAAGTGTATTCAGGCTGCGGGTTAAATAATAACAATCTATACGAAAAGAGCGTTTGAAAATAACTAAAATTAGTGAAAAACGTTAAAAACAAATAGAATTCCACAGGCTGTTAAAAAGGAAACATCAAAATACGAACGATAGTTTCGAACATAAATTTATAATTCGTGTTTTTCTATCTTTCTTTTTAAAATAAATACATGTTAGAATATAATAGGATTTACGGTTAGATAGAGAAAAAAATATACGGACAAGTTATAGGGAGGATTACAAATGAAGCATTTAGCACAACAAGATGAGCGAGTGTATCAAGCGATTCAACAAGAATTAGGTCGTCAAAGATCAAAGATTGAATTAATAGCATCTGAAAACTTTGTTACGGAAGCAGTAATGGAAGCTCAAGGTTCCGTTTTAACAAATAAATATGCAGAAGGCTATCCTGGAAAACGATACTATGGTGGTTGTGAATATGTAGATATCGTGGAAGATATTGCTAGAGATCGTGCAAAAGAAATATTCGGTGCAGAATATGTAAATGTTCAACCTCACTCAGGTGCACAAGCAAACATGGCTGTGTATTTTACAATTTTAGAGCCTGGAGATACTGTTTTAGGGATGAATTTATCACATGGCGGCCATTTAACACACGGAAGCCCTGTAAATTTCAGCGGTGTTCTATACAACTTTGTGGAATACGGTGTGGATAAAGAAACACAATATATTAATTACGAAGATGTACGAGAAAAAGCTCTAACACATAAGCCGAAACTAATTGTTGCTGGAGCAAGTGCATATCCACGCGAAATTGATTTTAAAAAATTCCGTGAGATTGCTGATGAAGTAGGAGCATATTTAATGGTAGATATGGCTCATATTGCTGGTCTTGTTGCTACAGGTTTACACCAAAGCCCAGTGCCATATGCTGATTTTGTAACAACTACTACACATAAAACATTACGCGGACCACGTGGTGGAATGATTTTATGTAAAGAAGAATTCGGTAAAAAAATTGATAAATCTATTTTCCCTGGAATCCAAGGCGGACCGTTAATGCATGTTATTTCTGCTAAAGCTGTTGCGTTTGGCGAAGCATTACAAGATGAGTTTAAAGTATATGGCCAAAACATTATCGCTAATGCTAAGAGATTAGCAGAAGGTTTGCAAAAAGAAGGATTAAACTTAGTATCTGGCGGAACAGACAACCATTTAATATTAGTGGATCTTCAATCATTAGGGTTGACAGGTAAAGTAGCAGAGCATGTTCTAGATGAAGTAGGTATTACTGTTAACAAAAATGCTATTCCATTTGATCCTGCAAGCCCATTTGTAACAAGTGGTATTCGTATTGGTACAGCAGCTGTAACATCTCGTGGCTTTGGTTTAGAAGACATGGATGAAATTGCTTCTATCATTGGGTTTACACTTAAAAACCACGAAGATAACGAAAAATTAGCTGAAGCAGCAAATCGCGTAGAAGCTTTAACAAGCAAATTCGTTTTATATAAAGAACTATAAGAAAAACCAGCGAACCTTAAGGTGTGATAATCTTGAGGTTTGCTTTTTTATTTTTCCTGACTAAAGGCGTTATATATAAATGAAACATACTATTTGTTGATTCGTTCCTATTTTTTCTGTAAAATAAATAGAAGTGTGTTTTGGAAAAAAAGAAGGAAACGGAGTGAACGTTGTGGCAAAAGTATTTGTATTTGATCACCCACTTATTCAGCATAAGCTTACATACATTAGAGAAGTTCAAACAGGTACAAAAGAATTTAGAGAATTAGTAGATGAAGTTGCTACATTAATGGCTTTTGAAATCACTCGTGATATGCCTTTAGAAGAGATCGAAATTCAAACACCTGTAAGCAAAACAAAATCAAAAGTACTATCTGGTAAAAAATTAGGCATCATCCCTATTTTACGTGCCGGTATCGGAATGGTTGATGGAATTTTAAAACTAATTCCAGCTGCAAAAGTTGGACATATTGGTTTATACCGTGATCCTAAAACATTAAAACCAGTAGAATATTATGTAAAACTTCCATCAGATGTGGAAGAAAGAGATTTTATCGTAGTAGACCCAATGCTTGCTACTGGCGGATCTGCAGTAGAAGCGATTAACTCGTTAAAAAAACGCGGCGGAAAAAACATTAAATTTATGTGTTTAATCGCTGCTCCAGAAGGCGTTGAGGTGCTGAAAGAAGCACATCCAGATGTAGATATTTATATTGCAGCATTAGATGAAAAGCTAAACGAAAAAGGATATATAGTACCAGGTTTAGGTGATGCAGGAGACCGCTTGTTTGGTACAAAATAATATAGATTAACTTTTAAAGCCTGTCACTTATATAGAGTGACAGGCTTTTCTTTTTTTTAAATGAGAACCTTGCCGGACGAAGCAGGAATCCCGCCGGATGAGGTAGGGGATTCGCCGGACGAAGCAGGAATCCCGCCGAACGGGAGAAGAAATCCGCCGGACGAAGAAGGAACCTCGCCGGATGAGAGAAGAAATCTGCCGGACGAAGAAGGAACCTCGCCGGAAAGGAGCAGCCCTCCATCTGATGAAGAATGGAATTCACCTCAGGAAAGAACAATAGATTTGATCTAAATTAGACAATCTTGTGAACATATAAGGATGTTTACTGTATATTATGAAAAAAATGATAAAATGAAATATCTCCTCTTCTTTTTTCCTTTCCTTCTGCTTTAATTCCTTGTTTTATATGTAATTTCATTTGAAAAATCCATCTGCTCAACCTCAAAATTTCTTCCAAAGGAGTATTTTATATGATTTTAAAAGAACGAAAGGAACCGATTAAATTATTGCAAGTTAAAATGTTGTTAATGAGGGCTAAAAAACATCCATCACATCCTAAAATAAAAGTCGATTATGCCAAAAGGCTTGCGGGATATAAAGGAGAAAGGAATGTAGATTATTATTTAAAGTTTTTACCAAGTGATAAGTTTGATATATTTCACGATGTTACGATAAAAATAGAAGGAATGACCGTTCAAATTGATACATTAATCATTTCTTTACATGTTATTTTTATACTAGAAGTGAAAAATATTGCTGGTACATTGTACTTTGACCAGCGGAAAAATCAACTTATTCGGACCTATCAATCAAAAGAAGAGGTATTGCCAAACCCATTTTTACAAGTGAAAAGGCAGGCTTTTTTGTTTAAAAGAAGGTTGGAAAGTAAAAACATTAATAATTTTCAAGTGGAAAATTTTATTGTTATTAGCAATCCATACACAATTCTTAAAACAAATGAAGAGGATCGCAAATTTTTTGATAGAATGGTTCAACCAGAAGCGATTGTTGAAAAAATAGTTGAAAATATGAAGAGATATGAAAAAATAAAGTCCCTGAACAATCAATTAAAAAAGCATATCCCTTGTTAATACGGCAAACAAATTGTATAAGTAAAGAAATTTTTCTCCAATATAACATTGAGTTTAAAGATATCGAGAAAGGGGTGATGTGTGAAAAATGTTTATCTTTTTCCATGGTGAGAACAAAAGGAAAGTGGATTTGTCCAAGCTGTCAATTTGTTTCGAAAAATGCGCATATTCAAGCAATCATTGACTATTTGCTAATCAACACTACAATTACAAATCAACAATGTAGAGATTTTCTTGTAATATCATCTGAGCATATTGCAAAACATTTACTGCGCTCCATGAAGCTTTCATATGTTGGAAAAACAAATACTCGTAAATATTTCCTGTCATAATAAATCCCCTCCTCACACATATTTTTCCCTTTAAGTGAAACGATAAGCTATACCCTTTATCATAAATTCTCCAAATTTTATTTCAGTAAAGTATAAAGGAGATCCAACATGAAAAAATTCATCATACTAATAGCCTTATGCACGCTCCTATGGACAAATAATACACATGCCATCTCAATAAATCTCCCATCTATTCCAAAGGAAAACTTTAATGAAAGAAAAATAGCAATTGTTAAAACAGAAAACCCTTTTTCGAGTAAAGAGATAGACCAGCTTTTACAGTCTTATAAAACGATAAAAAAACGCAATGTTTTTCATGAAGTTTTCAACGGGTTTTCTGTGGAGGGATCGATTGCTGAATTGAAAATATTAGCACGAAACCAATTAGTTGAAATGGTTTCGCCTGTACATACTTATAAGGTAGAAACCGAAAATCCGGTGCAGTTAATTGGAGCAGAATTCAAAGAAAATATTAATCGAACATATAAACAGTTGACCGGAAAGGGGGTAAAAGTTGGGGTGATTGATACAGGGATTGATTATAAGCATCCTGATTTAAAGGCAAATTATAAAGGAGGATGGGATTTTGTAGATCGTGATAAAAACCCGATGGAAACAGTTGGGAAGGGAACGAGAAATACACTGCATGGTACACATGTTGCAGGTATTATTGCCGCAGATGGAAAAATAAAAGGGGTTGCTCCGCAAGCAGAAATTATTGCTTACCGAGCACTTGGTCCAGGCGGATCTGGAACGACAGAACAAATACTAGCAGCTATTGAACAAGCGATAAAAGATAAAGTAGATATTTTAAACCTGTCATTGGGTAGTGAAATAAATGGGCCGGATCTCCCTATTAGTTTAGCTTTAAATAAAGCGGTAAAAAAAGGGATTATTGCGGTTGCTGCAGCAGGTAATTCGGGACCTTCTGAATGGACAGTAGGTTCTCCTGGTACAGCAAGTAAAGCAATTTCTGTTGGAGCTTCTACCCCATATATGCAAATAGCTTCTATAAAAATAAATAATAAATCCCTATTTTTAACTAGTATGAAACAGAGCGAAAGCTGGAGAAAGTCTAATTTAATGGAAGTAGTTAGTGCAGGACTTGGGAAGAAACAAAATATAAAAAATGTAGATGGGAAGATGGTGTTATTAGAAAGAGGGGAATTGACTTTTACAGAAAAGGTCATGAATGCGTATAAAGCTGGAGCAACAGCTGTGCTGATTTCTAACAATATCGATGGTCCTCTTATCGGAAGCTTGGAAAAAGAAATTCCTATTCCTGTTGCGGGAATAACAAAAGGTGAAGGAGAAATCATTAAACAAAAACTCAAAAACGCTCCTTTATATGTACGTGTTGAAACAAAATGGGAAAAAGATCTACTAGCTGATTTTAGTTCAAGAGGCCCTGTTACTAATAGTTGGGAAATAAAACCAGATGTGCTTGCTCCAGGGGTTGTGATAAATAGCACAGTTCCAGGTGGATATATGTCCCTTCAAGGAACCAGTATGGCTGCACCCCATGTAGCAGGAGCATGTGCCTTGATATTGGAAGCCCATCCTAATTGGACCCCGGAAGAAGTAAAAGCGGCTCTTATGAATACGGCAAAACCAATGATGAATCGAGAAGGAAAGAGATATAAAGTATATGAACAAGGAGCGGGAAGAATTCAAGTGAAAGAGGCCATTAGAGCTAATATACTCATCATGCCCGGCTCTATTCGATTTGGGAAATTCCGGTTTGTTGACCATCTCCATGAGCATACAGCGTATATAAAAGTAAAAAATGTCGGAGAGACAATAGAACAGATCTCCTTTTCTATACCAAAAAAGAAAGACGGCATTACTTGGGAGATGCCCTTTTCCTTTCGTTTAGAAAAGGGGGAAACAAAAAATGTACCGATTAGCATGATGGTGGATAGTGAAGTTTTTAAAGAGAATCTTCAAGATGGTACATTAGAAATAAGGGCAGGAAAACAACAAATACATATTCCTTATTTATATGTACTAGAAGAACCGAACTACCCAAGAATAATGGGATTCGACCTTATAAAAGATAACAAAGAAAACACATATAAATATGAAGTGTATTTACCTGGTGGAGCAGAGGAGTTTGGCATCGCCTTATTTGAAAAAGAAAGTTTACAGTTTGCCCAATTTCTAGATTGGAAAAAAGATGTTAGAAGAGGGATGATAACATCTAAAATTAAAGAAGAGAACATACCAGATGAAGGGGAATATATAGTAAAAGTATTTGCACGAAAATCCGGAAAAGAGGACATCATTAGTTCATATTTGTCTATTGGACCATGGAAATCAAAATGACATATGATATATATAGAAGAAACGCAACTTTGAGGGGAACCGTAATAATGATAGAGTTTTCCTAAATGAGTATGTGTTTCTTCTATAAATTCGGTCTATATTTATAAAAATTTAAAAAGTATGTGAATAAATTCTCTAATCTATAAAAAAATAGTTATTTCATGTTAAAATAAATAATGTTAAAACAGGTACTTATCAATAGCCACTTTTTTGTAACATTCCATGCTCTTTTTTTGAAGTATCCGTTTTCAATAATAGTATCATGAATATATTGTGAAATATATGATTGTAGCGTTTCAACACTATTAATACTAATTGACATTGACATTGGCTTATTGTATGCTTACAAAGGGAAGAATGGCAGGGTTTTCAGCTTAATTTTTCATTTAATTTAGGCGATTTTAAGAGATTGCTTTGTTTTTATGAGGTTTTTCTTTTTCTAATATGTTTTCACTAGAAAGTAGAGCTTTAGACACTGACATTTGACTAAACAGTTTTGCAGAAAGAAAGTGATCAGGAGATTGGCTAATTATGCTTGAAATTAGACTGATGCTATCAAGACAAGGTAGATACATATCTGTTTTATTGTCTTTATATTTAATAGGGTGGGCTTTGACCCCGTTCCAGCCGGTTTTTTTAGGGCTGATTATTGGAACTGGTTTAAGCTTTTTTAACATGTTTTTACTAGTAAGAAGAATGGGGAAGTTTAATACAGCAATTGATAAAGGAAAAAAAATATCCTCGTTAGGCATGCTGTCAAGAATGGCAACCGCTATACTTGGAGTAGCATTGGCGATGGAATTTCCTGAACATATTCATCTTATTAGTGTGGTTATTGGATTAATGACTTCTTATGTAGTCATTATGATAGATTTTATATTAAATACTATTCAAACAGGTAGTAACAAAAAAGAGAGGTGAACATGATTGGAACATAAAGAACCGATTTACCACTTGTTTGGCATCGATTTTTTGCAGTTTAATTTAGCAAATGTAATGATGATTACCATTGCAAGTGCAATAGTATTAATTATAGCAGTACTTGCAACACGAAAGCTGGCCCTAAAGCCTACTGGACTCCAAAACTTTATGGAGTGGGTAATGGACTTTGTAAAAAATATCATCAACAGTACAATGGACTGGAAAGATGGTGGGAAGTTCCATATTTTAGGTATCACGCTTATATTTTATATTTTTGTCTCAAATATGTTAGGATTGCCTTTTGCCATTGTAATAAATGGGGAGCTTTGGTGGAAATCACCGACAGCAGATCCAACTATTACGTTAACACTAGCAGTGTTGATTATTGCTCTCACTCATTATTATGGTATTAAACAAAAAGGATTTAAAGAATATTCTAAAGGTTTCTTCAGTCCAATGAAGTTTTTATTTCCTTTAAAAATCATAGAAGAGTTTGCAAATACACTTACTCTTGGATTACGTCTCTACGGTAACATATATGCAGGTGAATTGTTGCTATCCCTTTTAGTAGGATCATTAGCAGCTACAGGAACAGCAGGCTTAATAGCTGCCATTCCGTTAACACTTGTATGGCAAGGTTTTTCGATATTTGTCGGTACAATACAGGCATACATCTTTACAATGTTAACAATGGTTTACATGTCTCATAAAGTTAGTCATGACCATTAATATATACCCTTTGTTACAAAAGGTGAAACTAAAAAATAACTTATGTTTATAAATTAGGAGGAAAAAATAATGAATCTTATAGCAGCAGCAATAGCAATCGGTTTAGCAGCACTTGGAGCAGGTATTGGTAACGGATTAATCGTAGGTCGTACAGTAGAAGGAATTGCTCGTCAACCAGAAGCGCGCGGTTTACTACAAACAACAATGTTCATCGGTGTTGCCCTAGTAGAAGCACTACCAATTATCGGCGTAGTTATTGCATTCATGGTTTTAAACCGTTAATTCATAATGTTATCTTATGCGGCGAAGACAATCTTCTATAAGAACTTCGCCTTTCCTTTATGTCCTAAAATGTAATAATGGTTGAGTATTGAAGGGAGTGAACCAAGTGTTATTGAACAATTTAGTTCTGGGAGCTGCAGAAGCTGCATCTCATGAAGGTATAAATTATGGAGATATTATCTTACAGCTCGTTGTTTTTATCGTTCTTCTTTTTTTGTTAAAGAAATTAGCTTGGGGCCCATTAATGGGAATCATGAAACAAAGGGAAGAGTTCGTAGCAAACGAAATTGAAGCAGCAGAAAAAAGCCGAAAAGATGCTGCGAACGTTTTAGAAGAGCAACGTGTATTGTTAAAAGAAGCGCGTGTAGAAGCGCAAAATTTAATGGAAAATGCAAAAGCTCAGGCAAATGCACAAAGAGAACAAATTATTGCAGATGCAAAACAAGATGCAGAACGTTTAAAGAGCTCTGCTTTGCTTGAAATTGATCAGCAAAAAGAAAAGGCTGTTGCAGCTATTCGTGATCAAGTATCGTCACTATCTGTATTAATCGCTTCAAAGGTTATTGAAAAAGAATTAAATGAACAAGATCAAGAGAAGCTGATAAATGATTATATACAAGAGGTAGGCGAAAAACGATGATGGATATAGGAGTTTCAAAGCGATACGCTTTAGCCCTTTTCCAAATCGCAAAAGAGAACGGTAACGTAGATCAATTGGAAGAGGAAGTTCGTGTTGTAAAAACATTTTTTACTGCTTCATCTGAATTACATCTGATTTTAAAATCTCCTAATATTTCATTGGAGAAGAAAAAAGAGTTAGTAAAGAATGCTTTTGCTCAGGCAAGCAGCTCTTTACAAAACTTATTGATGTTATTGATAGATCGTCACCGTGAAGACTATATTGCAAGTATATGTGATCAATTTTTATTTTTAATAAATGAAGAAAAAGGGATTGCAGATGCAAAAGTCTACTCTGTACGACCATTATCAGATGATGAAAAAAGTGCAATTTCCGCTGCTTTTGCAGTAAAAGTGGGTAAAACATCGCTTAATATTGAAAATATAGTAGATTCCAATCTTTTAGGTGGAATAATTGTTCGAATCGGAAATCAAATTTTTGACGGTAGCTTGCAAGGCAAACTAGATCGTCTACAACGAAAATTATTAGGATAGTATTTCTAGATAGGGGTGAAACGCATGAGCATCAAAGCGGAAGAAATTAGTGCTCTTATAAAAAAGCAAATCGAAAATTATCAATCGGAAGTTCAAGTTAGTGAAGTCGGTACAGTTATTAGTATTGGTGATGGTATCGCACGTGTTCATGGGCTGGACAATTGTATGGCTGGCGAGCTGGTTGAATTTTCAAATGGTGTGATGGGCTTAGCGCAAAACTTAGAGGAAAGCAATGTTGGTATCATTATTCTTGGACCTTTTGCGGATATTCGTGAAGGAGACGAAGTTCGTCGTACGGGCAGAATAATGGAGGTTCCTGTAGGAGAAGAATTAGTTGGTCGTGTAGTAAACTCACTTGGGCAGCCAGTTGACGGACTTGGTCCAATTAATGCTAGCAAAACAAGACCAATTGAATTTCTTGCACCAGGTGTTATGGATCGTAAATCGGTTAGTGAACCGCTTCAAACAGGAATTAAAGCAATCGACGCGCTTGTTCCAATCGGACGTGGACAGCGTGAATTGGTTATTGGTGACCGTCAAACAGGTAAAACATCTGTAGCAATCGATACAATCTTAAACCAAAAAGACCAAGATATGATTTGTATCTACGTTGCAATTGGTCAAAAAGAATCAACAGTTCGTAATGCGGTTGAAACTCTTCGTAAGCATGGTGCATTAGATTACTCTATCGTAGTAACTGCATCAGCGTCTCAACCAGCTCCGTTACTATACTTAGCTCCATATGCTGGTGTAGCAATGGGAGAAGAATTTATGTATAACGGCAAACACGTGTTAATCGTGTATGATGATTTATCTAAACAAGCGTCTGCTTATCGTGAGCTGTCACTATTATTACGTCGTCCTCCAGGCCGTGAAGCATATCCAGGGGATGTATTCTACTTGCATTCTCGTTTATTAGAACGTGCTGCAAAATTAAGTGATGCAAAAGGTGGCGGATCTATTACAGCTCTTCCATTTATTGAAACACAAGCGGGTGACGTATCTGCGTATATTCCAACAAACGTAATTTCGATTACAGATGGACAAATTTTCTTGCAGTCTGATTTATTCTTCTCTGGTGTTCGTCCAGCTATTAACGCGGGATTATCTGTATCACGTGTAGGTGGATCAGCACAAATTAAAGCGATGAAAAAGGTTGCAGGTACATTACGTCTTGACCTTGCATCATACCGTGAGTTAGAATCATTTGCTCAATTTGGTTCTGATTTAGATAAAGCGACACAAGCTAAATTAAATCGTGGTGCGCGTACAGTAGAAGTACTAAAACAGGATTTAAATAAACCATTAAAAGTCGAAAAACAAGTTGCTATTTTATATGCATTAACACGTGGATTCCTTGATGATATTCCAGTTCATGATATTAGACGATTTGAAGAGGAATATTTAAATTGGTTAGATCACAACCGTAAAGATTTGTTAGATCACATCGTGTCAACAAAGGAACTTCCAGCTGACGATGATATGGCAGCTGCTATTAACGAATTTAAAAAATCGTTTGTAGCTTCTGAATAAGAAGACAAACTTATGATTGGTGGTGAGAACCGTTGGCATCATTACGTGATATAAAATCTCGTATAAATTCTACAAAAAAAACGAGTCAAATAACCAAAGCCATGCAAATGGTTTATTCAGCAAAAATGAACAGGGCTGTATTAAATGTTAAATCGTTTGCCCCATATATGACGAAAATCGAAGAGGTCACTCATTCTGTTGCATTAGGAGGATCGGCTGCAGCACATCCTATGCTTCAAAATCGACCAGTCAAAAAAACAGGATACATTGTTATTACATCGGAACGTGGACTAGCAGGCGCTTATAATAGTAATGTTTTAAGAAAGCTTGGCCAAACAATTAAAGAACGTCATCAATCAAAAGATGAATATGCGATAATTGTTGTCGGCAGATTAGGTCGCGATTTCTTAGTGAAACAAGGGTATAATGTTGTTTTGGATGTAATCGGAATACCAGACCTGCCTGATTTTTTAGATATAAAAGATGTAGCTAGCAAATCAGTAGGAATGTTTGCGGATGGTACATTTGACGAGTTAAATATCTACTATAGTCATTATGTAAGTGCTATTCAACAAGATGTAATAGAGAAGAAAATTCTTCCTCTAACAGATTTAGGTAGCACTGCAACGAAGCTTACTTCTTATGAGTTTGAGCCATCAGCAGAAGAAATATTGGATGTTTTACTGCCGCAATATGCTGAAAGCTTAATCTATGGTGCATTGCTCGATAGTAAGGCAAGTGAGCATTCTGCAAGGATGACGGCAATGAAAAACTCAACAGATAACGCGAAAGAAATAATTGATAATTTAAGTTTAGTATATAACCGTGCACGCCAAGCAGCGATTACACAAGAAATTACCGAAATTGTTGGTGGAGCTGCTGCATTAGAATAGTTCCTTTAAAAAAAGGAAAAAGGTTGTTTCATAACAAAAGACTATCTACTCCATTATACATTTCATTAACAATAGAAATGTATAATGGGTAGCTAGTCTCTTGTTTGGACACCCTTGTTTTAAGAGAAAGTTTAGGAGGGAAAATAATGAGCTTAGGACGAGTTCTTCAAGTAATGGGACCAGTTGTTGACGTTAAGTTCGACGGAGGATATTTACCTGATATTAATAACTCATTAAAAGTAGTTCAAACTGCTGGTAGTGATGCGAATGTCGAATTAACGCTTGAAGTGGCCCTTCATTTAGGTGATAACACAGTTCGAACTATTGCAATGTCTTCTACAGATGGAATTACTAGAGGTACACAAGTAGAGGATTCTGGTAAGCCAATTTCAGTTCCTGTTGGGGACGTTACACTAGGACGTGTATTTAATGTTTTAGGAGAAACAATTGATTTAGATCCAAAAATTCCTGCGGATGCAAGACGTGATTCTATTCATAGAGAAGCTCCTAAGTTTGAACAGCTTTCAACACAAGTTGAAATTTTGGAAACTGGTATTAAAGTTGTAGACTTACTTGCCCCTTATATTAAAGGTGGGAAAATTGGATTGTTCGGTGGAGCGGGAGTTGGTAAAACCGTTTTAATCCAAGAATTAATCAATAATATTGCACAAGAACATGGTGGTATCTCTGTTTTTGCTGGAGTTGGAGAGCGTACACGTGAAGGAAATGACCTTTACTTTGAGATGACTGATTCTGGTGTTATCAAAAAAACAGCGATGGTATTCGGACAAATGAATGAGCCGCCTGGTGCCCGTATGCGTGTTGCATTAACAGGATTGACAATGGCAGAATACTTCCGTGACGAACAAGGTCAGGACGTATTATTCTTTATCGATAACATTTTCCGTTTTACTCAAGCAGGTTCAGAAGTATCAGCCCTTCTTGGCCGTATGCCTTCAGCGGTTGGGTACCAGCCAACACTTGCTACTGAAATGGGTAAACTGCAAGAGCGTATTACATCTACTAGTGTAGGTTCTGTAACATCTATTCAAGCAATTTACGTACCAGCGGATGACTATACAGATCCGGCTCCTGCTACAACATTTGCTCACTTAGATGCAACAACAAACTTAGAGCGTAAACTAACAGAAATGGGTATTTATCCAGCGGTTGATCCGTTAGCATCAACATCTCGTGCATTATCTCCAGAAATTGTAGGAGAAGAGCACTATAGTGTTGCACGTCAAGTACAGTCAACATTACAACGTTACAAAGAGCTACAAGATATCATCAGTATCCTTGGTATGGATGAGTTAAGTGATGAAGATAAACTAGTTGTACACCGTGCAAGAAGAGTTCAGTTCTTCTTATCACAAAACTTCCATGTTGCTGAACAGTTTACAGGTCAAGCAGGATCTTATGTACCAGTAAATGAAACAGTAAAAGGATTTAAAGATATTTTGGAAGGAAAATACGATAATCTTCCAGAAGATGCATTCCGTCTTGTAGGACGTATAGAAGAAGCTGTTGAGAATGCAAAAAAAATGGGTGTTGAAGTTTAAACATAATCAGGAGGGGTAGAAATGAAGACGATTAAAGTCAATGTAGTAACTCCTGATGGCCCGGTGCATGAATCAGACGTTGAAATGGTTATCGCAAAAGCAGAAAGTGGAGAATTAGGGATACTTGCAGGGCATATTCCAATGGTAGCACCCCTAAAAATTGGGGCAATTCACTTGAAAAACGGGAAGTCTTCTGAATATATTGCTGTAAATGGCGGTATTTTGGAAGTGCGTCCAGAACAAGTAACAGTGCTTGCTCAGTCTGCTGAAACTGCGGAAGAAATTGATTATGATCGTGCTTTACGAGCTAAGGAGCGTGCCGAAAAAAGAATACATGAACAAAAAAATGAACATGTAGATTTTAAACGTGCTGAACTTGCTCTTAAACGTGCAATGAATCGTATATCCATTGTTGAAAAGAAATATTAATAATGATAAATACCTCTCTATTGTTTACCATACAATAGAGAGGTATTTTTTATCGGACAGGAAAAGATAATATAAAAAATATACAGTTTAATTTATGTTCTCTGTTAAATTCCATGGGTGATTTTCTAAAGGCTATTTTCTCAAAGGTTGTTGTTTTTTACGTGGAAAAAATGGGAGAAGAAGTACTTAACAGACTGAATACACGTAGACTCCTGTGGGAATGCGAGAAAGACGAGACCCCATAGGAGCGTATGCGACGAGGAGGCTCGACGCTCGCTAAACGGACGAAGTGTATTCAGGCTGCGCGTTTAAAAGCAATAATCTATACGAAAACAGCCTTTTCAAAAGGTCAGGAAATTCACTCCCTTTCCGCGGACGAACTGGCAAGCCGTCTTGCTTAGATCGTTTTTTCACAGGAGTCTCGCAGATTCTCTTCCCATAAACAACATGATCGTTAAACGGAGCTAATTAATAAGAAAAATAAAAAAAGATGAAACCTTTTTAGCAGTTAACTCGTCAAATAAGAGTTAGTACATAAGGAATCGTTTTAGATTGGGGGATGTGTCTAGTTGATTTCAAATTTCGGACAGCAAGCGTTACTTAGTATCATCGCTCATGTTATTTTTATTGCATTAGCATGGTGGGCATTACAATCCTTAAATTTTGATAAATTCCTTCGTGCAAACAAAGTTTTTCAAGCGAGAGTATTATATGTATTATTGTCTATTATTATTGGTTCCATTATTAGTAATTTCTTCTTAGATTATTTAACATGGTCGCAGCAATTGCCATTAATTATGCAATGAACTGCATAAAAAGCATAAAATATAGGTCTTCATACATGTTTTCATTTGGGGTGTTTTTCTGTACAATTCAAATTGCGTGTGTATAAAAAATAGTATGTCTATTACTAAAGAAAATATTCTTGTCAAAATGTGACGACAATTCCTCTGTATGCAATCCTTCGCCATGGACAAAATGGTAGTAAGGGGGAGGAATTATAAATGAATAAAATATTTTATATCACTTTCACTATTTTTATGGGGTTTGCTGTTTGGATACTTGGATATAACACCATTAATGCGCATACACAACTTGATTTGTTCACTATAAATGAAATATTAAAAAATGAAAACGGGATTCAAATCAATGAATGGTCTCTAAATGCAAGAGAAAAGCTGGAAAATGTAACAACCATACAAGATGCGAAAAATTACCAAGAATTAATGAAGGAAAAATTCCCGACAGCGAAATGGCAGGAAACAAAAAATCGACAAAGCTGGCAAATGAAAGCTTTGCTGCGGTCTAATAAAAACATGGAAGAAAGCATTATTATTACTACTTCTTTAACAACAAAAACTTCCCAATCATATATTATATATGAGGCAAAAGGGAAGGAGTTAAAAGACGAAACAAATAAAAAGCTGCAACAGCAAATAGAAGAAAATATTTCTGCCATATTTCGGGGTGAACCTACAATTTTCTCTTGTATAAAAGGCGAATTCAATGATAAGATTAATGAGTCTTTGCCTTATTATGTAAACCATTTGCTAAGTGTTTTTCAAGCAAAACAAATAGAAGCGTTAAAAGAAAATGAATTTATTTCTACTTCTGCTTATACACCAATATTTGAAGAGACAGTTCATAACAGCAAAGAGGCAATGAATTTACAATTAGGAATAAGAACACAAGGAATGGGCGGTAAAACTACCATTGTAGTTGGCACACCCATCATAACGATTGAATATTAATATAGAGACATTGGACGCGGAGGGGAATACACTTTGGATAAAATCATCGTCCGCGGCGGAAAAAGGTTAAATGGAACGGTTAAAGTAGAAGGCGCAAAGAATGCCGTTTTGCCTGTAATCGCCGCAACATTATTAGCAAGTGATGGAAAAAGTATTATTAAATCAGTTCCAACTCTTTCAGATGTATATACAATTAACGAAGTATTGCGTTTTTTAAATGCGGAAGTTAAATTTCATAATAATGAAGTAGTTGTAGATGCATCACAAGAGTTAAGTGTGGAAGCACCTTTTGAATATGTTAGTAAAATGCGTGCTTCTGTTTTAGTTATGGGTTCACTGCTCGCTAGAAACGGAAGAGCGAGAGTAGCATTACCAGGTGGTTGTGCTATTGGTTCAAGACCAATCGACCAACACCTTAAAGGCTTTGAAGCAATGGGTGCAAAAGTTCAAGTGGGGAATGGCTTTATTGAAGCATCAGTTGAAGATCGTTTACAAGGTGCAAAAATCTATTTAGATTTCCCAAGTGTTGGTGCTACAGAAAATATTATGATGGCAGCAACTTTGGCAAAAGGCACAACTGTTATTGAGAATGTTGCAAAAGAACCTGAGATTGTTGACTTAGCTAATTTCTTAAATAAGATGGGTGCAAAAGTTAGAGGTGCGGGTACTGGGACAATTCGAATTGAAGGGGTAGACGTATTATTTGGTGCAGAGCATTGTATTATCCCTGATAGAATTGAAGCAGGAACATTTTTAGTTGCCGCTGCTATTACAGGAGGAGATGTCCTTGTACAAGGAGCTGTTCCTGAACATTTATCTTCTTTAATTGCAAAAATGGAAGAAATGGGTGTTGTTTTTAAGGAAGAAGAAGACGGCATTCGTGTAATCAGTGCAAATAATTTAAAAGCAGTAGACATTAAAACAATGCCACACCCTGGATTTCCAACAGATATGCAGTCACAAATGATGGCATTATTACTTCGTGCTAAAGGAACAAGTATGATAACGGAAACTGTTTTTGAAAACCGTTTTATGCATGTAGAAGAATTTAGACGTATGAATGGTGATGTGAAAATTGAAGGTCGTTCGGTTATTATGAATGGACCAACAAATTTACAAGGTGCTGAAGTAGCAGCAACTGATCTTCGTGCTGCGGCTGCATTGATTTTATCTGGCCTTGCTGCAGATGGAATCACACGCGTAACGCAACTTAAACATTTAGATCGTGGTTATGTTAATTTCCATCAAAAACTTGCTGCATTAGGTGCGGATATTGAAAGAGTAACAGAAGAAGAAGAGGTTACATTAACAGCATCTTATGTTGCTGATTTAAATGCATAAAGCTATTTGGCTGCAAATTTTATTTATTGGTGATAAATAAAATTTGCAGTTTTTTTGTCGTCTAAGAAATTATAAACGAAATGGGATTGTGGATAACTCGGCGGTTGTGTCCGCATCTAGCTCCAGCGCCTAGCTCTTGTGAAAAATAACCCCATGCCTCTAAAAGTAAAAAGCACTTTTGGAGTCATGTGAACATTTTTCTTCAGAGCTGTTCAAGGCGCTTGCTCTTTTGTTCTTTAAAAAGGTATTGAATGTGAAAAGAGTGGTTTTTAATTAGAGGTTTTGAAAGTTAGGCGGGAAAAAGGGTATTAATGAAATAATATGCAAAAAAAACGCTGATAGAACAACTATTTAGTTGTTTCGAAAAGAATTTTCCTCCTGCTTAATCTTGTCATAAAAGCATGTCCCACTCCATATGAATGTTAAGAAGAGACGTCATTTATTGGATAAGAAAGACAAGTTTTTTGAAGTTAGATAGATGTCCAGCTCCGGCGCCTAGCCCCTGTGAAAGATAACCTCTTGCCTCTAAAAGTAAAAAACACTTTTTGAGTCAAGAGAACATTTTTCTTCGGGGCTGAGCAAGGCGCCTGCGCTTTTCTTATTTCGTTCATATGGGGGCCTTGACATGATTAAAATCAAACCATTCATCGTACTAGGAGTAATTCTGTTTGCCATCACATTATTAATACCTTCCATATTAGTTCTACCTTTTATGGAGGCAAAGATTAGTGGAAAATTAGGAGAAAATGTGCAAGAAGTAAATAAAAGCAAAAAGACTTCAGGGCCTGCCGTTGAGGTAGCAGTTTATAGAGAAAATAAAAAGGCAGTAGAAAAGCTAGATTTAGATGAATATGTTCTTGGAGTGGTAGCTAGTGAAATGCCTGCAGATTTTAATCCAGAAGCGTTAAAGGCTCAAGCGTTAACGGCAAGAACCTACATTGTAAAGAAGTTGGAAAGCGGTGAGTCATCAGACCTTCCTGACGGGGCAGTAGTTGGTGATTCTATCAATTATCAAGTATATAAAAGCAGGGAAGAATTAAAAAAGCTTTGGAAAGCATCTGATTATAATTGGAAAATTAAAAAATTGGAAGAAGCTGTCGCAGCTACTTCGGGGCAAATACTGACGTATGCTGGTAAACCAATTGATGCCACTTTTTTTTCGACAAGCAATGGTTATACTGAAAGCTCTAGTAGCATATGGCCAAATAAGATCCCCTATTTAACAAGTGTGGAAAGTCCGTGGGATATAAAGTCTCCAAAATATAATGGAAAAAAGGTGCTGTCGGTAGCGGAATTTGAACAAAAACTAGGCGTTACCTTAACCAGCAGCGCAGAAGTAGGACAAATTACAGCGTACACAGCAGGAAAACGTGTTGCGAAAGTAAATATTAATGGCAAAGTGTTAACAGGTAAAGATATAAGAGATAAACTTGAGTTAAAATCCACTGATTTTAAATGGGTACGCAAAGGAGACAACATCGTAATTACAACAGAAGGATATGGCCATGGTGTTGGCATGAGTCAATATGGAGCGAATGGAATGGCTTCAGAAGGAAAGAACTATAAAGATATTGTGAAACATTACTATAAAGGTGTTCAAGTAGCAGATGCAAGTAGTTTGTTAACGAAATATACGGCAAAAAAATAATAAAAGCGGAAGCGCCTTGATCAGCCCCGAAGAAAAATGTTCACTTGTCTCAAAAAGTGTCTTTTACTTTTAGAGACAAGTGATTATCTTTCACAGGGGCTAGGCGCTGTAGCTAGACAAAGAAAAGCGGAAGCGCCTTGGCTAAAAAATGAGCCAGGCCTTTTTTGCAGAGAAACTAAGTTTTCACAGAATTTTAGGCAAAGGAAGCCCATTCCTTCAGGTGTGGGAGGAATTTGCTTTTTTTGAACATTTTGTTAAAAGGTACATTTGTTCCATTTTATTTGTTATAATTATAACGCAAACAAATGTTCTGTATGGAGGTTTTTGTAATGGCAAAGGAGAAAAAACCTTCCTATGTATTAACGATGGAATTATGGACAAATCCTTCTATTATAAAAGACATAGAGAGCGATTTAGAAGTGAGTCGCGTCATTTATAATTCGTGTCTTGGAGTATTATTAAAACGTGAGGCACAAATGAAACGGACAAAAAAATATAAAAAATTAAGTAGATGTCTTCGTGCTGTTTCTAAAAAACTCTCCTACTACAAAGCACAAGGAAATAAAAAGAACATCCAATTCTATCAAAACGAGAAAAAGCAAATCATGAGGAAAATATTTGATATACAAGAACAATTTGAGTTAACGGAGTATGCTATGCACGATTATCTTAAAGCCATTCGGAACCATTTTGGAAATACATTAAATGCAGATTTTGCTCAGAAGGCAGCTACTCGTGCTTGGAATACGTTTCATAAGAAATTGAAGGGTGAATCCAAGAGAGTAAACTTTATTAAACGCGGAGAAATAGTTAGTTTTGAAGGGAAGAAAAACAATACCGGGTGGTTTTATCGAGATGGAAACATTGTTTATGGAAAAACAAAAATAAATTTAATGATAAAAGAAAATGATTTGTACATGCAGGAAGCATTGTCTAACCTCAAAAACAGCGTTGAATTTGAATACAAAACTAAAAAAGGCGAGGTAAAAAACTCTTTCTATAAAGTGAAATATGTTCGTATTGTAAAACGTGTAATACGTGGGAAAACTCGTTATTTTGCACAATTGATCGTTCAAGGATTTCCTCCAGCGAAACGAAATAAAGATGGTTCATTTAGGTATCAAATAGGGGAAGGTCGTGTTGGCGGAGATTTAGGAACTTCTTCTATCGCAGTCGTTGGAGAGAATAACGTTCTCTTAACGAATTTAGCTGGGAATGTGATGAATCTATCAAGGAAAATTCGATTGATTCAAAGAAAAATGGATCGTTCAAAACGAGCGATGAATCCGAAAAATTATCATCCAGATGGAACGATTAAAAAAGGAAAAAAGACGTGGATTTACTCCAAAGGTTATTTGAAGTTAAAATCGAAACTGAAAGAGTTATACCGAAAACAGGCCGTTTGTAGAAAACTATCTCATCGTACATTAGCTAATAGACTCCTCTCTTTCGGAGATGAACATTACTGGGAAGAAATGAACATAAAGAGTTTGCAAAAACGTTCTAAGAAAATAGAAATCAGTGAAAAAACAGGAAAATACAAACGTAAAAAGCGTTTTGGAAAAAGTATAGGGCACCGTGCTCCTGCAATGTTTATAAACATACTTGAACGAAAAGTAACAGCTCAAGGCGGAATATTTAAAAAAGTGAATACAAGAACATTTAAAGCGAGTCAATATAATCATAAGACAAATGATTATACGAAAAAAGAATTGAAAGAAAGATGGCACAGCTTTGATG
Source organism: Niallia yueguangensis (assembly GCF_052663115.1). Lineage (NCBI taxonomy): Bacteria > Bacillati > Bacillota > Bacilli > Caryophanales > Bacillaceae > Niallia > Niallia yueguangensis. The sequence goes on along the minus strand of NZ_JBQTCX010000006.1, from coordinate 48,299 downwards.
ATGGGACAAGCATTCAACGAGATTTATACTCGGCGTTTCTGTTGATGAATTCCAATTGTACCGGAACAAAAACGAATAGAAAACTTTGTGAAAAGACATTTGAGCTGTTTCAATCTTTACATGATAAAGAAATAGAACGAATAGAGAAACAAGGTGTAATGGTGTTAAATTCAGGCATTCAATTAAAAAACAAAAAAGCTGCAGCAGCGGTTTAAAAAACAAAAATGGCGGTGTGACCTACCGAGTCTGTGAGGGCCATAGATGCAGTCGTAAATGGCAACAGAGGTTGCTTTGGCTGTGAAAGTTCTGAATAAACCTTTAAACATGATGTTTATTAATGTCAGTGCTTCATTCCCAAGCCGTCCACTTGTAAAAGTGTGGAGTGTGTGAATGTACTTGTACATGTATGAATGAAGAGAAGCAAGAGTTTTTCAGAACCCCATTGCTTTAGCGGTGGGAGTGTCAGTCATAATTTTAATAAAATATGAATAATAAGGTGGTTTTTGTCGAAAAATAACTTTTTAAAATTTTTTTGAAGAATGTATATAATTCTCATTATCTGTTCAGAATGATTGCTGAGGTGATGATAAATGAGAGAGGAAGAAAACAAACGTACTTCTCCAAATTCGAAAGTAAAACGCTTCTTTAAAAAGCGTTGGGCATTCCCAGCCGTTTATATTGCAAGTGCAGCCATTATTTTAACAGGTGTTCTTTGGTATCAAAACAGTGTATCAAACAGCGATGATTTTAAATATGATGCAACTGATTCGCCAACGAAACAATTTAATGATCCAGGGCTGCCAGTGAGTAAAGACTTAGAAAATTTTGCTTGGCCAGTAGCTGACCCAGATGCAGTTGTTACACAGAAAGAATTCTATGACAATGCAGAAAGCAAAGACAAACAAGTAGGTGCATTAGTATTCTATGATAATATGTACCAACCGAATACAGGTATCGATTTGAAAATGAAGGATGACAGTGAATTTAATGTTGTTGCATCCTTAAGTGGAACCGTTACAAATGTCACTACAGATCCAGTGTTAGGAAATACAATCGAGTTGGATCATGGAAATGGTATCAAAACAGTGTATCAATCAGTAAAAGATTTTAAAGTGGAAAAAGGCGACCAAGTAGACAAAGGACAAACACTTGCAACAGCTGGTAAAAGTTCTTTTAATAAAGAAGCCAGTGTTCATGTACATTTTGAAATTCGCAAAAACAATGTGGCTGTAAATCCGATTGACTTTTTCGATAAGTCATTAAGTGCATTAGAAAAAGATGAATCAATCGGTGCCAGTGCTGCTACAGAAGATAATGCGGCAGTAGAAAAAAAGGCAAGCGACGAAGATTCTAAACTAGATGAAAGCAGTGCAGAACCAAGTACGGAAGGCTCTTCTGTAGAAGATTCAAAATCAAGTGATGATGCTTCTTTACAAGAAAAAAAATCATCTGATTCTACTGAATCAACAACAGATGAACCAAACTCTGAAAGCAGCGTAACAACCGATCCTAACGCATAAAAAGATAAATAGTCTGGTGATTCTTATTGGCAAAAATAGCCGCTAATAAGAAGACCAGGCTTTTTTTAATGAATAAGGTAAGCTAGTTAATCCCTGCTTATATTGTCGAACTAAATACCGTATCTTCTTATTTCGATTATTTTCCACTTAATCTTTTATCTTATTCTGTAAATTATCGTTATTTCCCGAGAAATTTGTCTTCTTTTCCCTACTAGTGCTGGTTCTGTCATTATTTGTTTAGTTATGTTTGGATACCCTCTTTTTTATGGAAGAAGGAATCTTTTTAAAAAAAATAAGACAAAACCTTGTCCCTATTCACTTTTTTCTGCATAAACTGATACCCAAGCTAATAAACTGTTACAAACATTACAAAGATGAAGTTTGGAGTGAAGAGTCGTTTACAGATAATTGGTATGCAGTCGGGAACATGCTTAATCATAATAAGTTCAGAAAGCGCTGTAAGCTTTCTGCCGCATGAGGAATAAAGCTACTTTACATGAGTATGAAAGGAAACGTGCGGGATGAAGAATTTCTATGAAGCGAAAAGCGAGTCTCATTTCACACTTCTCACATCCAATTTAAGGAGGGCGAGTGGTGTGCACGATTACATCAAAGAGAGAACTATCAAGATTGGAAAGTATATCGTGGAGACGAGAAAAACAGTTCGCGTTATTGCGAAGGAGTTTGGCGTATCCAAAAGTACAGTTCATAAGGATTTAACAGAAAGGCTTCCAGAAATTAATCCGGATCTAGCCAATGAAGTGAAAGAAATTCTTGATTACCATAAATCAATCAGACATCTTCGTGGTGGGGAAGCAACGAAAATGAAGTATAAAAAAGAAGAATTAGAAGGGGAAACTGTATAATTTTTATAACAAAAAAGGACCGCATATACACAATAAAGCAGTAAAAACTACTATCGATGGGGAAACCTCCGTCGATAGAACCAAAACTATACATAAATTAATTGATAAAGTATTAAAGCTCAAAAATAGAGCTTTTTATTTTTGTTGAGGGTTGTTTTCTCAAAGTTAGTTGTTTTTTACATAAAAAAATGGGAGAAGAGTACTTAGCAGCCTGCATACATGTAGACTCCTGTGGGAGTGCGAGAAAGACGAGACCCCGCAGGAGCGTATGCGCGACGAGGAGGCTTGTCGCTCGCCCACGGAAAGCGAAGGGTATGCAGGCTGCGCGTTTAAAAGCAACAATCTATATGAAAACAGCCTTGTTGAAAAAGGTTTCTTTATAACAAAATTCTTTTTTGAATGAAAGTTAATGACGAATATATTTTATCCTAATAAACGAATTAGAAAAAAATTGCTGAAATACCGCTAAATTTTTACAAAAAGTTATTCCTTTTAGCATGGTTATGATAAAATAGAAAATTAGAGTGGGATAATATGCTTACCGCAAAAACATCATTAATGTAAGTTCAAAAAGGGAACAAATTAGAAGCAAGCCAACGAAGAGATTCGCCGCTTATCATTTGGTGCCTTTTTGAACCTCCTCTAATAGGAACGCATGTTTCATATGTTTAGTATACTAAAGAAATGATACTTTGTATAGGATATAAAACGATTGGTATCAATAGAAATGAATATTTTTTCATGTTATAAATGAATGGAAATTAAAATAATAAATGAATAAGAAATGAGATAAAGTTGAATAGACAGTGAAATAACATAAGTAACCTCCACTTTATCCAGCTTCTTACATACAAGTACGAGCTATCTATTTTAATAAAGTGTGTCAGAAATAGTTCACACAAAACTTTTTATGAGCATGGGAAAACTAGGACAAGATATGTGCCTAATCGGAGTAGCGGTAGGAATTTACGGAAAAATAATGACAGGAGGAAAACATAATGTTTGCTAGAGATATCGGCATTGATTTAGGAACAGCCAATGTATTAATTCATGTAAAAGGTCGCGGAATTGTATTAAATGAACCATCAGTAGTAGCACTTGATAAAAACACGGGGAGAGTGCTTGCTGTTGGAGAAGAAGCTCGTCGCATGGTTGGTCGTACACCGGGCAATATTGTAGCGATTCGCCCATTAAAAGATGGTGTTATAGCCGATTTTGATGTAACAGAAGCTATGTTAAAACATTTTATCAATAAGTTAAATGTAAAAGGATTTTTATCTAAGCCACGAATTCTTATTTGCTGCCCAACTAATATTACGAGTGTAGAACAAAAGGCCATTAAAGAGGCGGCAGAAAAAAGCGGCGGGAAAAAAATCTATTTAGAAGAAGAACCAAAGGTTGCAGCAATTGGTGCTGGAATGGACATTTTCCAACCAAGTGGAAATATGGTAGTTGATATCGGCGGCGGAACAACTGATGTTGCTGTTTTATCAATGGGGGATATTGTTACTTCTTCTAGTATTAAAATGGCAGGGGATAAGTTCGATAATGAAATCCTGCACCATATTAAAAAAGAATATAAACTTTTAATTGGTGAACGTACAGCAGAGAATATTAAAATTAATATTGGGACTGTTTTCCCTGGAGCTAGAAAAGAAGAAATGGATATTCGCGGTCGAGATATGGTTTCAGGTCTGCCAAGAACGATTAAAGTACATTCAGAAGAAATTGAGCTTGCCTTAAAAGAATCAGTAGCAGTTATTGTCCAAGCTGCAAAAAGTGTACTGGAGAGAACTCCTCCTGAGCTGTCAGCAGATATTATTGACAGAGGAGTTATATTAACAGGCGGCGGCGCATTGCTGCACGGAATGGACCAATTATTAGCGGAAGAATTAAAAGTGCCTGTATTAGTGGCAGAAAATCCAATGGATTGTGTAGCAATTGGAACAGGCATCATGTTGGATAATATCGATCGTTTACCGAAAAAAAGATTAGGGTAATAATGGGATATATAATATTAGTGTTTAAATAAGTTGTCTTATTATAAAAATCGACTGTTTTGGAATGTTTCCGAGTAGTCGATTTTTTTTTTTTCGGAAAATCTGTTTAACCACTTTTATTTAAAGATCGACTCTGTAGATTCTCGACTTATATAGGAAGATAGTCAATTTTAATAGCAAAAATTGCTTATTTTCGGCAAAATATACTGTTATATTTGTCGATTTTTTTTATAATAGTGTATATAGATAAGTTCGGTATATTTTGAAATTAGGAATAAAACTATTAAAAAGAATGGAGATCATTATGTTTAAAGGTTTTTATACTGCTGCATCTGGAATGTTGACACAGCAAAGAAAAACGGAATTGTTAACAAATAATATGGCAAACAGCAATACTCCAGGGTTTAAGGCAGACAATTCTAGCATTCGTACCTTTCCGGAACTTTTACAAAAAAGTGTAGAGACGAATTCTTTTACTGGGATAACTAAAAAAACTCCGATTGGATTATTGGCGACAGGTGTATACATGCAAGAAGCTATTCCGAATTTTGTTCAAGGTGATTTACAGCAAACCGAACTTAAAACAGATATGGCACTTGTGAATCAAACAGTTCCTGGTGATGATAACAATAAAACGGGCTCTATTTTCTTTACCATTCAAAATGCAGATGGAGAAGTCCGTTATTCAAGAAACGGAAACTTTACTTTGGACAGCCAAGGATTTTTAACTACGTCTAACGGTTATTATGTACTAGATGAAAATAATAATACGATTCAGCTTGAAAATGATCAATTTACCGTTTCGAGTGATGGTGTTTTAACAGGAAGCAATGGAGAAAGGTATCGTTTAGGAATAAGCTATACAAATAATCCGCAAGCACTTGTAAAAGAGGGCGACGGTCTTTATCGCCAACAAGATGACAATGCCCTCGAAAATGCATACACAGCCGATGGAGTAGCTTTTCAGTTAAAACAAGGATTTTTAGAAAACTCAAATGTTGATACCGCAAAAACAATGACAGAAATGATGACAGCTTATAGAAGCTTTGAAGCTAATCAGAAAATACTGCAAGCTTACGATAAAAGCATGGACAAGGCAGCAAATGAGATCGGCAAAGTATAATACAAAGTAAAGTAGTGGCTATTACACCCACCCAGGGGGATACACATGAATAGAACGATGTTAACAGCAACAAATACATTAACGCAATTACAAAAGCAAATGGATACAATCAGCAACAATATAGCGAATGTAGATACAAATGGCTACAAAAAGAAAAATGCAACATTTACCGATTTGCTTTTTCAACAGTTTAATAATCAGGAAAATGCGGATTTAGAAGTAAGCCGTTTAACTCCTAACGGAATTCGACAAGGTGTTGGGGCAAAGGTAGCACAATCGCAAACGGTAATGTCACAAGGAAGTTTAAAAACTACGGACCGTTCATTGGATACTGCTTTTACAAAAGAAGGCCAGTTATACCGTGTTCTTGTAAATAATGGACAATCTTCTGAAGTACAATATACAAGAGATGGGGCATTTTATTTAACGCCCGTTTCGGAAAATGAAAACATGCTTGTAACGAAACAAGGATATGCCGTTTTAGATGAAACGAATAATCCAATTTTGCTTAACAATAATGTAAACGAATATAAGTTATCTGCAACAGGAACACTAACTGCTGCTTTGTCTAATGGACAGGAACAAAATGTAAACTTAGGTGTTTCTTATGCAAATTACCCTCAGCTTTTAGAAAAAAAAGGGGATAATTTATATGGACTTCCAGGCAATATTGAAAATGCCGAGGCGCTGACAGATTTAGATGGACCTTTACGAGGGCAAATCGCAGTGCAGCAGCATACATTAGAAAATTCAAACGTAGATATAAGCAAAGAGATGGTGAATCTGCTAACAACACAGCGTTCCTATCAATTTCAATCAAAATCCATCACAATTGCCGACCAAATGATGGGATTAGTTAACGGGATACGTTAAAGTACGTGTTTAAAAAGGAGATAGGATAATGTCAGTAAACAGTAGTAGCCAAGAAATGATGAAAACAAGAGAACAGATAAAAGCAGCAAGTCAGCAAAAAGAAGATAATACTACTGCTGCTAGAAAAAAAATAAGAGTTCGTCTTATTCCCATTTGGCTGCGTATCCTGTTAATTATTGTATTGATGGCGTTTAGCGTCAGTACAGGAACAGTAATAGGCTATAGCGTAATGGGGAATGGAAAAGCAAGCGATGCGTTCAAAAAAGAAACTTGGACACATATTATCGATTTAGTAGATAAAAAATAAAACGATGTAAAAGGCGGCGAAGCTACGCTTATTTGAAATGTAATGATAGAAATTTTCTGCTTCTATATTTCGTTTTTAATTAATATATAGTATGGATTGGATACGTACACTATTTATTTGTGAATTTTACCTAAACAAATTCTTATTTTCATACCGGGTTGTGAGTGAAAACTATGTTAGCTTCTGTGAGCAATCATTTTTATTTTGGTTTTTCCCATCGTTTTTTAGTACAATAAGATAGAATCACATGTTAGTAGGAGGTCATAAAATGTTAGATATAAATCAAATCAAGGAAATTATTCCACATCGTTATCCATTTTTATTAGTAGATAGAATTTTAGAAGTGGAAGAAGGAAAACGTGCTGTTGGAATAAAAAATGTTTCGGCAAATGAAGAGTACTTTAATGGGCATTTTCCAGATTTTCCTGTTATGCCAGGTGTTCTTATCGTAGAAGCGTTAGCGCAAGTTGGTGGAGTAGCAATGCTGATAAAAGAAGAAAATAAAGGACGACTAGCATTTTTGGCTGGAGTTGATAACTGCCGTTTTAAAAAGCAAGTATATCCTGGCGACCAACTTCGTTTAGAAGTAGAAATGACTCGTGTTCGCGGAAGCTTTGGTAAAGGCAAATGTGTAGCAACAGTAGACGGTGAAATTGCATGTGAAGCAGAGATTATTTTTGGATTAGGTGATAAGAAAGAAGGGTGACAGCATGTCATCTTTTTTTAAGCTGTTTTCTAAAAGTTTGTTGTTTTTGAATAAAAAAATAAACATAGCTGAAGCACTGAGCAGCCTGAATACACGTAGACTCCTGCTTAGAAAAGCGAGAAAGACGAGACCCCACAGGAGCATAGCGACGAGGAGGCTCGGCACTCGTCCGCGGAAAGCGAAGTGTATTCAGGCTGCGGGTTAAATAACAACAATCTATACGAAAAGAGCCCTTTTTTATGTTTTCTTCTTTGAAAAATTAGGAGTTTATTGGTAAAAAATTTTTTTATGCAATCCTTCGTTTTCTTTGGACATGATAATGAGTGACCTATTAAAGTGGTCAATTATTATGAAAAAGAAAAGGGGTTAAACAATGCGCAACAAATGGTTAAAAATTCTTGGATGCTCTTTATTATCTGCGATGTTTCTAGCTGGATGTGGAGTTAATGATAACGATCAAAACCCTGCTCCGGAAGATGATGTCATCGAAGATAATAACGTCGATGATAATGACGTGGTGCCAGATGCAGATTTAGATAATGACAATGCACCAGACACACCAGATGAAAATACCGATACCGATGGTGATCCTGCAATCGATAATAATGAGCCTGGTGAAGATATCATTGAAGATCAAAAAGATGTAAACGATAAAGATAATAAAGACGAATAAGAAGCAAAAGAAACATTCTAGCGTTGTCTTTGTGACATAGTTAGAATGTTTCTTTCAAAAGATAAGAAAGTATAAAATTTTCAACTTAGACGAGTGTCTAGCTCCAGCGCCCTATCGACTTCAACGCTTCCCTCACCTCGTCTACGATAAGTCAACATCGAATCGCTATGCTCTTCGTGTTTCCTTTATATCTGAAAGGTACACAATCTAAAACCGCCACGTCCTGTGGCAACGATTGTGTAATCCACATCCTGTGGACCTCAGCTTTTTCTGTCAATGAGCAAGGGCGTTTCCGCTTTTCTTATTTAATCGTCAAATCTATTGCTTTTAAGTATTGATTGCGGTTTGCTTTGCATCAATTCCTTAAACTTAGTGGATAATTCTGTTCCTGTATACCCTTCTTCTAACAAATAATCAAGCAGCATTTCGGCATAATCTTTACGGTTGCGCTTTAATGTTCCTTCTAAAAGAATACTTACTGTTTGTTCAAAAATTTGGATAGAACGAACTTCTACCTCAAATGGAGCCGGATCGTTCTCTTTTTTTGTAATGACAGCATGAACGAGTATATTTTTTTTCTTTTCATTCGCTTTTTGAAACAAGTCGATATACGTGTGATTCGTATAAAGGTCAATTAGCCAGAGTTTACTTTCTTCTTCTTTATTGATAATTAGTCCATCCAGTAAATCAATCGGAATAATCTTATCATCCATTACCACTTGAATAGAAATTAGTTTAAATGTTTTCACGAAATGCCACCTTCGCTTTTCTTTGTCCAGCTCCAGTGCCTATCGACTATCGTACTTCAGGACTTTTCCCTACGATAAGTCAACATCGATTCGCCATTCGGCTCTTCATGTTTCCTCTATCTCAGTCAAAGTCCCTCCAGTCCGTACGTCGATGATCAAGGCACTTCCGCTTTTCTTATGATAATGAAACTAAATCTTTTAATTCGTCTGTTGAAAGTTCTGTTACCCAGTTTTCATTTTGAATAATTTGTTCATTTAATGATTGTTTCTTTTCTAGCATGGCATCAATCTTTTCTTCCAATGTGCCTGTACAAATCATTTTATGTACATGCACAAATTTAGTTTGTCCGATGCGGTATGCACGGTCGGTTGCTTGATTCTCAACAGCTGGGTTCCACCATCGGTCATAATGAATAACATGATTGGCAGCTGTTAAATTTAATCCGGTTCCTCCTGCTTTTAAGGAAAGAAGAAAAATCGGAAATTCATTTTCTTGAAATTGTTGAATTAATTTGTCTCTTGTTTGTTTTGGTACGCTTCCATTTAAAAATGGTACATCTAGTTGAAACTTCTTCTTCATCATTTGCTGAATCATGGCACCCATATCAATATACTGAGTGAAAATAAGGCAGCTTTCTTTTCGTTCCAAAATCGTTTCCATCAATTCAGCCAGCTTTTCCATCTTTACGGAACGCTCCAAAAGATTGCTTGGCTTCTCCTCTTTTAAATAAAGAGCAGGATGGTTGCATAGTTGTTTTAATCTGCTTAACATTTGCAAGACAAGCCCTTTTCTTTCCATGCCGCTTAATTGGTCAATTTTTGCAAAAGTATCATGAATTAACTGTTCATACAAGGCTGCTTGTTCAGCTGTTAATGGGCAGTATTCTTTTTGTTCCAACTTATCCGGCAGGTTTAAAGCTACTTCTTCATCCTTTTTAGTTCTTCTTAATAAAAACGGTCGAATCATGTTTTGCAGTCGTTGGATTTGTTCTACTTTCTCTTCTTTTTCGATCGGGATCACATATCTTTTTTGGAATTGACCAAGACTTCCTAAATAGCCGTGGTTGGTAAAGTCAAAGATAGACCAAAGCTCGTTTAAGCGATTTTCCATTGGTGTTCCGGATAAAGCAATATAATGATTTCCTTTTAGTTTACGAACGGCCCGTGACTGCTTTGTTTGCGCATTTTTTATGTTTTGTGCTTCATCGATAGAAATAGAACTCCAAGTGATTTGTTCAAATTGTTCTATATCAATATGGGATAAACCATACGATGTCAGGACGACATCACTGTCCATTGCTTTTTGTAAAAACTGCTCCTCTTTCAGTCGATTTGATCCGTAATGAAGATATATAGAAAGGTGAGGAGCAAATCGTTCAATCTCTTTTTGCCAGTTTCCTAAAACAGAGGTCGGACAAATAATAAGAGCCGGAGTTCGGTTGTTTGGTTCCGCTTCTTTTACTTTTAGTAAATACGAGATAAGCTGAACCGTTTTTCCTAGCCCCATATCATCAGCCAGAACCGCACCAAAGCCGTATTTTCTTAAAAATAATAGCCAGCTCATACCGAGTACTTGATAAGGCCTTAATTCTCCCAAAAAGCTAGTTGGGACTTTTTCAAGCGGCAAATTTTTTATTTCTTTTAATTGCTGAATCATCGTTCGCCACTGTTTGTTTAACTCAATTTGGATTTTTGCAAACGTTTTTGGATTTTCTAAGTCCTCTTCCTGCTGTTCCTCTGTCGACATTAATTCCTGTTCAATTAAATCACGAACATGAAGTCCTTCTTGTTCTGCTTTTTTCATTAAATCTTGTATTTGTCGGATAAAAGAGGGGTCTAATTTAATCCAGCGACCTCTGATATAAACTAGGCGCCGTTTTTCTTCCACCATTTTATTAAATTCCTCTTCCGACAGATTGACGCCATTCATGGAAAAACGCCAATTATAATCTAACATTGCTTGGAGGCCAACAAAGGAAGGCCGATGGTTTGTGTTGGAAACTTTTGCTTTTACCTTCATGCTGGCACTTTTCATCGCCTGCCACCAAGAAGGAAGCAAAATATCGACACCAAGAGTAAGCAATGTTTCGCTGGCATCTGTTAGAAACATCCATGCTTCTTCTTCTGTCAGTTGGCTCGTAATCCCTTTCTTCTCTCCTTGCAGCCAAGGAAAAAGGTCTATCCAACGAGCTTGCTCTTCTCTGATAAAAGACTCGAATGCCTGCCATTTTTTCGGCATGTTTCCAAGATCGTAACTTTCGGAGTCGTTCTTTGCTTTCAGAAAAAGATCCAAATTCCATGTTGAAGCCAATTCTGCTGGCTCTTCCAGCTTAATTCCTAGTGTAAAAGGGCAAGGATTATCAGATAAACCCATCCATTCTTGCCATGTTGCTTCTGTAAAATAAGCAGATAATTTAGCAGAAGGAATATTGCTGCTTTGTAAAGCAGTAATTTTTTGTTGAAACTGTTGTTTTGCTTCTACGTTTTCATCCAAATAAAGGTCTAATGATTGATGGAACCACATGTCAATAAAGTCTTGATTGTTTTGGCCTTCCAGTTCATCTTGCCGTTGTTCTTCCCAAAAAGATGCAGTAAATTCCTCCGTCACACTTTCTGGCAAAGCCCAACGAAAGCTGTTTTGTTCCCATTCTTTAAAATTAGGGATCCATTCTTTTTTTATGATCGCTTCATGCAGGGCTGGTGCTGCAGCTAAACATACTTGTGCAGTTTCATTCCAATCCCACTCGATATACCGGTTAAAGCGTTCATTTGCAAATAACGTGGCGAGCTGCCAGCTGTTTAAAAGAATTCCTTCTATTCCAGCGATAGATTGTTGTTGCAAGATCGTTCCATAATAGCTTTCTGCATGATACTGGAAGAGAAGCTTTTCCCAATAGTCTGGATGGACATAAAAATCATCCACTTCTCCAGTTAAAAAAAATCCTTTTCCCTCATAATAATGAACATTTATTTTGATATTATTATTTTTCAGCATGTATCAACTTACCCTTCCTACATTCTTCATGAAAGGCCCTTAATCTCTTTGTCCGCTCAAGTGTAATGGTAAAGAAACGGTCAAACTCTTGTTGTCTTTTTAACTTTTTATATATAGTGCGTAATTTTTTTAATTGACGAACGGCGATGCGATAATGTTCCCTTGTTTTTGAATGAATATGTTCTTGGATCGAGCGATGATAAAGAGATAACAGCAGGCTTTGATCATACTGCTGCAGCATTTTAATTTGAGAATGATGAAGCATGTCAATGTCAATTCCCATATACGTAAGCAAATCAATCCATTTGTCTAAATACTCTTTTTCATATAAAAACCTTTCATAGTGTTCAAAACTAAAAGGCAGTGTTTGGATATACGTTTTTTCTAACAAATCGCTTCGGTTTTTTGCTTCACAAAATGGCATGATCGATTTTATCGCTATCATACTAAATTCATGGCAATAATCAAAATCATCATTAATAATGGAAAAATACCCTTTTAATGGCTGGGTGTAAGCTTGAATATACGGTTCCAGACGATTCCACGCTTTACGGCTATTAAAATAATCGATCCAATATATCATATATGGGATGATGTCTATTTGTAATATTCGAATCGTTTCCAGTGCTTGTTTATCTTTTCGCAAAAGAATTTGCAGATGGATGCAAGCAACTTTTTCCGTAAAGAAAGCTGTTTCTTTCCCAGTTAATCTTGCTAATTCCTCTTGCTGCCATTGCTTTTTCGTAAAAATATTGGTCCAAAGCACACGGTATATATGAATGGATTCAAATGTAATACTAGTATTAATTGTTAGAATATCTTCACATTCATCCTTTAGCCTTTGTAAAAATGCATCAAAAGCAAAAGGCATTGTAAAATTAGCCAATTTATTTATACACTCTACCACACCGTTTAATAAATCATGATAAACATGACGATAATAGCGGTTTATCGTGTCAGTAGAATGCTGCAAGGTGTTGCTTAACTGAAGCAGTTTTTTAAATGTATACACTTTTCCGATTAATAAGTATAATAGCTTCCATTCGTTTTGGAAGGGAGCATAATTTTTTAGCTTGCGAATATAAACAGTGTACATCTCTGCAATGGTATAGGCTTTATCACTGTTCTTGCCAATGATTGCATCAAAGTCTTCATTAAAGGTTGTAATCCATTCTGTATAGTTAGGTTCCTTTGCATCAGATTTCGGTAATAAATCACTGGCTTTCCTTAATGGCAAATTTTTCAGCGCTCCTTTTTTGGGGATTGGTTGGCGCCAATCTGTCAGCCATGTGGATACTTTGCCTGTTTGACCAAGTAAATAGAAGAAAAGAGCCAACTGATGACGACAAAATCCATTGCTCATGCACGTACATGAACTGAATTGGATAAAAGTTAAATCAAGGGTTACTTTAACTGGCGTAACATCTTGAACGACGCCAATTATTGAGTTATTATCTATTTTTACTTGGGATACAAATCCTTGCCTATAAAGGAGCAATCCTTTTTCTACTATTTTTTGAGAAGCGGGATTGTTTGCATCAAGTAGTTTATTGAAGTTTTCAGCGCAAAAATTCAACGGCTCTAAATATTCTTCTAGAAACATCGTTCTTATCCCTCCCGAAAATGACCAGAACCTTTTGCAGAGGTGCTATTGATCCAAATTAATTAATAAAGCAGCTTTAAATATATAGAATAAGTTCATTGCTATTCATTATTAGCTTTATGTTTAATGAATAGACGTAAAAAGTGCGTGTTCAAAAAGGTAACAAATTAGAAGCAAGAAGGTCGAGGCGGCGTAGCTTTGAGCAACGGAACGTATGCAATTAGATACGTGAGTAGCGGAAAAGCAAGCCAACGAAGAGATTCGCCGCTTATCATTTGATGCCTTTTTGAACATCCTCTATAAAGTTATCGTGTAAAAAAAAACCATTCTTTAATTATACCGTTTTTCTAAATAGGATGGTAGGGTCAGAAAAAGGAAGGAGAGAAGAATAAAAAGGAATGAATAGAAGAAAAAGGAGAGGATTCCGTGAACCCTCTTTAGTAAAATCGTTTAAAGCTTGCAAAGTGGTCTTTAAAATAAGCGTTATCTAAACTTGTAATACGGACACCCTTGGAAGAATCAGCATGAATAAACGAATTGTTGCCAATATAGATGCCAAGGTGAGAAATGCCTTCTTTATATGTATTTTTAAAAAATACAAGGTCGCCAACTTTAGGGAAGTCTACATAATAACTCCGGTCATAATAACCTGAAGTAGATAATCGATTAAGTGGCTTTCCCGCTTTGGAATACACATAATACACAAAACCACTGCAATCAAATCCAGCAGATGTTGTGCCGCCCCAACTATATGGTGTGCCAATCATTTTTTGTGCTTCTGTTAGGACAGTTGTTTCAAAAGAAGCAGGATCCGTATTCGTTGGATTAGAAATAAAGCTTGGTTGTTTTTGTTGTTCTATTTTTTGTTCTTTATTTTCAATACTGACTGGTGGATTACTGTCAGAAGGTGACACCTTTAATTGTTGACCTGGAAAAATGAGGTCTGAAGTTAGATTGTTTAATTGTTTTAATTGGGACAAGGAAAGATTGTATGCTGATGCAATTTTACCTAAAGTATCCCCGCTTTTTATCGTATAAGTAGATGAATTATCTGTTGCAATCCCTTGATTTTCACGATTATTTGTACTTGTCTCATTGGAAGAATCTGTGTTTGTATTGGAAGAGACTGTAGCTGGTTTAGAAACTACTAATACATTTCCAGGATAAATCACATCGGAATTGATATTATTCCATTGTTTTAATTCAGCTAATGAAATAGAATACTTATTAGCAATCTTAAGAAGTGTATCCCCAGATACAATGGTATAGGTTGTTGCTGATGAAGCGTTATTTGTATCATCAGTGGATACGGAAGCTTGTTGAATCGTTTTATTTGAACTGTTTGTAATGGTTAACTTTTGATTAATAAAAATAGTATCAGTTGATAAATTATTGCTGGATTTTAATTTTTGAACAGTCGTATTATATTTTTTTGCAATTTTATTTAACGAATCTCCTTTTTGTACAACATATGTACTAGCAGATGCAGTTGAAGTGAAAGCGGTTGAAATAACGGCTGCGGTGGCCAAGGTTGTGACTTTTTTCTTCATTTTGACACTCACTCCCAATAATTAGTATTCTATGAAACTATCTTATCATATAGGGAAGTCGATGGTACTTGTTTATAAGGGGAAAAGAGTGTAGCGAGGAAAAATAGGACAATTTTCACATGGGTTTGGCATAGAGACGGTGCATTGTTTTCTTATAATACAATAATAGAAAATAAGAAGGATAGGAGAGCCCCACACCAGCCTTATTGTGTGAGGCTTTACCTATCCAAATTTTTTAATAATTATTAATGAAGTTTGTGGGTGCCTAGCTTCGGGGCTGACCAAGGCGCTTGCGCTTTTCTATGTGTCTAGCTACAGCGCCTAGCCCCTGTGAAAGATAACCTCTTGCCTCTAAAAGTAAAAAGCACTTTTTGAGTCAAGAGAACATTTTTCTTCGGGGCTGACTAAGGCGCTTCCGCTTTTCTATGTATTGCACTGTTCAATTTTATTTTGAATATAATCGATATATCGAGTGTCTTTTACTAGTTGAAAAATCATTACTGCTTCTTTCATATAGTTTGTTGCAAGCTGAAATTTCTCTTGAAGCTCATAGTTATAGCCTATATGGTAGTGAAAATGTGCAAGAAGGTAGAGGTTATCTTTTTCGATAGACCAATCTATCGCTTCTTTACAGTAAGAGATGGATGTTTTATATTGTTTTAAGTCAGTAAGTGATTTAGCGATATTAAAATAAAGTCGGCTTTTTATCGTGTCATCCTGTAAATGAGGAATATGATTTAAGTGATCAAATGCTTTATAATAAATTTTTAAGCTTTCCTCTATTAAACCTTCTTCGTAATAAAAAATACCTTTACTAATGTAGATCTCTATTTCTTTTTCAGAAAATACTTTATCAAAAGTTAATTGGACAGCTTCATCAATCAACTGAATCGCTTTTTGAAATTGACGGTTTACTTCAAATTCGTAAATTGCTTTATGCCAAAGCAGTATTTGAAAATGTTTTTTATTACTGGTGAAAAGAGGATTATTTTCTTCTGCTTCGACAATTTGTTTAATAGTATTATAATCCGTATTTCTACGGGCGGCTTTTAATTGTCTGCTAGTTTCCACTACATAATCCAGTCTTGGAGTTGTACCAATGTCAAAGAAATAATTGACATCGATTCCTAATCGTTGTGAAATTAAATATAAAGTAGAGGACAACGGCAGTACCTCTCCTTTTTCAATTTTACTAATTTGAGATTGCGTACAAATATTGTGTGCCAACTCTTTTTGAGATAACCCAATTTCCTTACGTAATTCTTTTATTTTTTCTCCAACAGCTGAAAAATCCAATGTATCACTTCCTATGAAATATTCCTAAAGTTATAATTGTAAGTATTTTTGAGATAAAAAGAGAGATTTATAACTAAAATCGGCTTATAAACCGTGAAAACAAAGAATACATCTATTTATATAATATGGTTTAATAGAAACGACCGCAATATATTAAGAATATCTTTGCTATTTAAAGAAGGCCCACCTACGCCATCGTGTTAATAATAGTTGAATATCTCTTAATTGAGCAGTTTAATAGAACAATTAATTCTATTAAACCCTATTTTTTTTACTTTACGAGTAGTCCTTTTATCTCCAATTTTCTGCCGTTTTCTTAAGAAGAGAGCGGTCTTTTTTTTGTTATTGAAAGATAAGAAAGATAAAATTTTCCAACTTAGATAAGTGTCTAGCTCCGACGTACAGGATGTACAAGTGCCGGCGTTGCCACAGGACGTGGCGCATTTAGCCGGCCGGCGCCTAGCCCCTGTGAAAGATAACCTCTTGGCTCTAAAAGTAAAGAACACTTTTTGAGCCAAGAGAACATTTTTCTTCGGGGCTGGTCAAGACGCCTGCGCTTTTCTTAGAAATTCACTTTTTTTAATATAAAAAATAGAAACATAGAGGGATAAGTGTACAGGAAAGAGAATAATTAAAGAGGATGTTCAAAAAGTTACCTAAGCAGGATATTTTTTAAAAGAAAAGAAAATTTTTGAAGGTAAACTGGTCGCTAATCGGGTGCTTCCGCTTTTCTTATTTTAGACTATTAGATGAATTCAATAGGAGTGCAAGCTTACATTATGATACGTGTGTTCAGCCGAAAATGGTCAAAAAGAAAAAAGAAAATAAAAGAGACAACCAATTCAACATTTGTTCCAGAACATCAACAATTATCGAGTGATAACTTTGATTCCGAAATAGGAAAAATGGCGGCTTTTTTTGCCCATGAAATAAGAAATCCGCTCACTACTATTATTGGTTTTACACAATACCTGGAACAAGAAGCAAAGTCGAAATCAGAAACAAATATTGCACAGTATTCTTCCATTATTCGTGAGGAAGCAAATAGAATTGAATTGCTAATACAAGAGCTGCTAACCTTATCGAAATCTCATTTACATTATGATAATTTAACGATTATTGATGTGAAGCACAGTATTGAAAAAATTGTGACGATTTATTCTCTTCAATTTGAAAATAAAAATATTACGATACTTACTAATATTGCAAGTAACCTTTATATCTCCGGTAATGCAGGCCGTTTTGAACGACTATTAATTAATCTAATAAAAAATGCAGGAGAAGCAATTGAAGAAAATGGGACTATTATGATTGAAGCGGCAAAAGAAAATAAAAAAATAGTCCTTTCCATTAAAGATAGTGGTCCTGGAATTTCCCCAGAACAATTAGAAAATATCTTCTATCCCTTCTATACGACGAAAGAAGAGGGAACTGGTTTAGGTTTGCCAATATGTAAAACTATTGTGGAAACGTTACAAGGTCAATTAGAGATTAACAGTGAGCTAAACAAAGGTGTTCATGTCAATATATCTATTCCTGAAAGTAGGCATACTAATTTTGACACATAAAACTCCCACGTTGAAAAGTAATTGTTTTTGGCTGTTTTCTAAAAGTTTGTTGTTTTTGAATAAAACAATAAACTTGGTTGAAGCACTGAGCAGCCTGAATACACGTAGACTCCTGCTTAGAAAAGCGAGAAAGACGAGACCCCACAGGAGCATAGCGACGAGGAGGCTCGGCACTCGTCCGCGGAAAGCGAAGTGTATTCAGGCTGCGGGTTAAATAACAACAATCTATACGCAAAGAGCCTTGTTTTTAGATCAGTTAGGAGATCGATTGTTTATGAGCTATATAATAACTTTTTTAGTATCTCTAATAGAATGGGGTGGATTAATTTCCTTTCCACTTATTTTCCTAGGTTATAAATATAAAAATTATATAAAAAGCATCATCATTCAATCCGCATTAATGAGCTTTTTATCAATTTTTTTACATGCAATCTCTCTTCCCATTCCTGTAATAGTGGGTATACAAATAATTATTTTAATCACTCTAATAAAATTTGGATTGAAAACAAATAACATAGAAGCAATCACTTTAACAAGTATTGGGTACGGATTCTATTTATTTCTGCAGCTGCTTATTATTGAGCTGTATTCCAGTATCCTGCAAGGAAGTTATGTAAAGCTTTTTAAAATGAGTAATGTTTCAGTAATAATCCCAGTAATAACTATTTCCTTATTATTGATTTTTTGTTATATTTTATATAGAAACAAGCTTCAAATTTCTGAATTGAGGTATCAATTAAAAGCGGATAATCTCGATAAAAAAATAAAAAGAATGATTCAAGCACTATTTGTGATGACTTATATTTTCATATGTGTAGGAACGGCTGTTATGATGGTAGATAAACAAGTGAAATATTCATTTGTTCTGCTGAGTATCATCGTGTTGTTTGGAATGATGCTGTGTTATTTAATCTTACATTCACAGCTTCAAATGAAACAATTATTGCATGCAAAAAAGTATTATTTAGACCAAGAACAGCAAATAGCAACATTTGTAGAGAAATTAAAACAAGAATATGTCATGCATTTCAGAGCAATTGAAAAATTAAATCATTCTGGTTCACCTTCTATTATTACAGAGTATATGGACACACATCAGCTGCAGCAAATAAATAATAATTGGAAGAAAAGAAATTTCAGGGAAGGAATGGAAGGACTCGACCCATTATTATTTTCTTTTTTCAATAATAAAAGGAAATTGGCCGATTTATTAGAGGTTGAGATGGTAATTAAAACGCAAATAAGTTCAGAAGAATTTACAAGTTTAAGCCAAATTAGAAATTTAAGTTTAATTATTGATGATTTAATCCTTTCCCTTTTTCAAGCTGCTTCCGATGTCCAGAAATTGATCCACATTAACATAGAAATAACAGATAAATATTTTTCTTATACAATAGCAGCCAATCTTTTTATTGATCCAATTAACACAGATTTAGGTTTATTTGATGCCATCATCAAGTTAAAACAAAATAAAGCGACTGTAGATATTGTTTTAGATCCAGTTAGTGTTAAGATTTTGATTCCAGTTATATGAGTACGTGAAAACATTCTCTATAAGGGGTTGAAACGATGATAGAGCGATATGCAGTAGTGTTTGCAGACAAAATAAAAAAATCGAATCCTGACGAAACAGCACCACATGATGTGTTAGTTTTTGGCTTCATCATCGTTTTTAACATAATTATGACAACGCTGCTGCTGACTGCAGTTGGTTTTATCATTGGAAAACCGTTTTATATATTAGCTATAGCTTTTGCTTTTATGAGTATGCGATTGCTAACAGGTGGTCCACACTTGAACCATGCATTCGCTTGCTCATTAGGAAGTACACTTTTTATGGTAATCGGATCCTTTTTATCAGTTCATATCATTTCTGTTATATTTTATGCAGTATGTGCTTTCTATTTATATATCCGTTATGCCCCATTTTACGAACAAGATCAAGTTGTTCATGCAATAAGCTGGGAAAAGAAGAAGAAAAATTTTGCTTTATGTATTTTATTTATGAGTAGTTTGCTTGCAGTGTTTTTCGATTATCCTGCATTTTTAATAGGAGCATATCTGCAAAGTATCACCATTATTCCTTTTATGATTAAAGGCATACATCGCATGAATGATGTCTTGAAAGGGGGTGATAAATTTGAAGAAAGCGACTGCTAAACATCTATCAAACGCAACATTATCTTTATCCAAAATGTTTGTTAAAGCATCTAGTCCATTATTTCATTTACCAAAAATCCCGACAAGTTTAAAAAAAGAAAAATAAAAGGAATTAACAGCTATGAATAAAACGTAATGACGAACCTTTGATTTATAAAAGAGGGTTCGTTTTTTTATTAAAATTTATGCTTTCTTACCTTTAAATAAAACCGTCTTCTTTAGACAAAGTGTACATTTTGTTTAAAGAAAGCGGTTTTTTATTTCCTTTGTTGGCAGCATGCAGATCTCTTTTTTCCCAAACCATTTATAACGATTACTAGCAATATAATGGTAAAATGGGTCGCGAATAAACGAAGGAATTATTTTTAATACATAAAAAAATTTCCACCCGCCGTTTAGTTGACGGCAGATTTGAAGTACAGCATCCGATTTTTTGTAATATGTTCCATCCGCTATAAGTACTAAGCTGTCTAAATGGTTGTTTATTTTATATTCATTCAGCAGCTTTTGTCCTGTTTCACTTTGAAGGGAGGAAAATGCAAAAATCCCATTAGGATCTCTTTTTATAATAAATTGAACAGAAGCACTACATAAATTACATACACCATCAAAAAGAATAATCTTTTTCAATTTCATCACCTAGTATTAGTTTATCAATAAAATAGGCTTTTTCTCAAAGTTTGTTGTTTATGAATCAAATAAAAAATATGACTGAAGCACTGAGCAGCCAGAATACACGTAGACTCCTGCGGGTTAAATAACAACAATCTATACGAAAAGAGCGATAAAATAAAAGGCAACCAAATCTCTTTGAAACATGCATATAATAAGATTATATTCCTATGATAATTTTAGCAATATAATCCAATCTCATCACTATTCTTGATATAATATGAACGGAAGAACAAAGCCGAAAAAATAACATTAATTACACTAAATGGGTAGTGGGGAATTATCGTTATCGAAATCCGAAGTTCGATGTAAACGGAAAAGAGAGAAGTGTGGAAATCGGATTTTTTAGTCGAGTCCAAAAAGAAAGATAATTAGAGCAGAGAAGATCGAGGAACAAGGGGAGTACTTTGACGATCCGTGAAGAGATGAGACAGCAATGGTTCCCGGACCGAACAACCTCTATTTTTAAAGGCTGTGTTAGAGCTAATTGTTGATTTTGATACTTTTTTGAGTGGAGTGGAAGGCGTGAGACTCCACATGAGTAAAGCGTGGCCACTGAAGAAGTGTTTTATTATAAATAAATTATAGGTAAAACCCTTCTATTAAGTAGGATAAAAATGGTATAGAGAGTTTGAAAACGACCATCATGTTGGTTAGGAGAGGCGTCCGCACGACTCCTGCGGGATTAGCGAGACAGGCGAGACCCCACAGGAGCAAAGCGACGAGGAGGCTTGGCGCTCGCCCCGCGGAAAGCGTGTGGTAAGCCTCGGAAAACCGAACGAAAACCTCTAAGTGCTTGGATTTTCCTATCTATATTTCATAGCATCCACTTTTTCAGTGACCTCCGCACAGCGCCGAGGAGGCTCCCGGACCCCCCGCGGAAAGCGAATGCCTCTCGCTGCAATCAATAGGCAAGTTTAACAGAGCCTTTTTAAAAAGGAGGTAGGGAGAATTTGTGAACAAACTAATAATAATGGTACCCTATTATTTAGGAGGGAATAGGTATGAAAAAACTGTTAGTGCTTTTACTTATGTTTTTACTAATTGGAGTGGTTGGCTGCAGCAAGAAGGAGCCAACTCCAGATGAACGTCTTTCACAGTATGTGAAGCTATGGAATGAACAGAAGTTTGCAGACATGTATGCATTTCTTTCGAAAAAAGCAAAAAAGTCTATCTCA
Organism: Niallia yueguangensis; assembly: GCF_052663115.1. Classification (NCBI taxonomy): domain Bacteria; kingdom Bacillati; phylum Bacillota; class Bacilli; order Caryophanales; family Bacillaceae; genus Niallia; species Niallia yueguangensis. The sequence continues at coordinate 26,460 of NZ_JBQTCX010000006.1, read as the reverse complement.
AAAGAAGATTTTGTTTCTCGCTACCAAAAGTTATACAGCGATTTAGAAATAAGTGATGTCAATATAACGTACACAAAGCCTTCTAAAGAAGAAGATTTTGATAAAGCGGAGACAGCTTCCATTCCTTTCGCTGCGAAAATGAATAGTGTTGCTGGCGAGATTAGCTTTGAGAACGATGCAACCCTTGTAAAAGAAGAAAAAGACAAAGAAGAAAACTGGTATATTAACTGGGATACAACCTATCTATTTGCTGACTTAGGTGCAGATGATAAAGTTTCGTTACAAACAATCGAAGCCGAACGGGGAGTAATTATGGATAAAAATGAAAATCCGTTAGCAATGAATGGTGTCATTTATGAGGTTGGGCTTGTACCGGAACAGATGGGCGATGATAAAGAAGCGGTTATAGACAAACTTGCAAAACTGCTTGACATTAAAAAAGAAACAATTGAAAAGGCATTAAATGCAGATTGGGTGCAGCCAAGCTATTTCGTGCCAATTAAAAAGGTTGCAACCGGAGATCAGGCGTACTTATCGAAGCTGTTTGCATTGCCTGGTGTACAGAAACAAGATACAAAAGGCAGAATATACCCTTTTGGAGAAGCAACTGCTCATTTGATCGGATATATTGGCAGCATAACAGCTGAAGAGCTGGAGAAACAAAAGGAGAAGGGCTATTCCAGCACAGATGTTATTGGAAAAAGAGGACTAGAGCAAGTGTTTGAAGAGCAATTAAAAGGTTCAAATGGTGTCAAAATATCTATTAACAAAGCAGATGGGTCAAATGTTGTCCTAGCCGAAAAAGAAGTGAAAAATGGCGAAAATATTAAATTAACCATTGATGCAGATTTGCAAAAAAAGATATACGATAAAATGCATGGAGATGCTGGTGCAGCAGCAGCGATAAATCCAACAACGGGCGAAACATTAGCGTTAGTGAGCAGTCCTTCTTATGATCCAAACAAAATGGTTGTTGGATTAACCTCAACTGAAAGAGAAGCATATACAAACAATAAATTAGAGCCATTTACGAATCGTTTTAAATTAACGTATGCACCGGGATCTGTTTTAAAACCAATTGTTGCAGCGGCTGCATTAACAGAGAACGTGATTTCGCCAGAACAACAGCGGAAAATTACAACGAAGCAATGGCAAAAGAATAAATCATGGGGAAATTATTATGTAACAAGAGTGCATTCAAGTACAAAACCTGTTAACTTAGCAGATGCTTTATTATACAGCGACAATATATATTTTGCGCAAACAGCACTCGATTTAGGGAAAGACAAGTTAACAGCCGAGTTAAAAAAATTCGGTTTTGAAGAAGAATTCCAATATCCATATCCAATAGAAAAGCCAACGATTGGAAAAATGGATACAGAAATCCAATTAGCTGACTCAGGCTACGGCCAAGGGCAAGTCGAAACAAGTGTGCTTCATTTGGCATCTGCTTATTCTGCCTTTGTAAACAGTGGAAATGTCATAAAACCGATTCTTCTATCAAACGAAGAAGTTGGGCAAGTGTGGAAAGAAAATAGTATGAGCAGCACCACAGCCAATACGATTTCCAATGATCTTCAACAAGTCATCGACAGTCCGAGTGGAACTGCCCATTCAGGCAAAATAAATGGCTTAACTTTAGCAGGAAAAACAGGAACAGCAGAATTAAAAGCAAAACAAGGGGAAACAGGAACAGAAAATGGCTGGTTTGTTACTTATAATAAAAAAGACAAAAACCTGCTTATCTCTATGATGATAGAAGGAGTGCAAGGCAGAGGCGGCTCCACACATGTCGTGAAGAAAGTAAAAAATATATTAGAATAAATCAAAAGAGGCAGACTGCATATGGTCTGTCTTTTTTCTGTAAATAATAGAGGATTTAATTCATCTTTCTAGCTTTTTCTTCATACATTAATTTAAGACGGTGAAGGGAGAGAAAGGAATGAATGAAGTAGAGCAAAAAGAACTTCAAAAAGCCATCGCAGAAATTACAGAAATAGCCACTGGTTTCGGATTAGATTTCTATCCAATGAGATATGAAATTTGTCCTGCAGATATCATTTATACATTCGGTGCCTACGGAATGCCAACTCGCTTTTCCCACTGGAGTTTCGGAAAACAATTTCATAAAATGAAGCTGCACTATGATTTAGGGCTATCCAAAATATATGAGCTTGTTATTAACTCGAACCCTTGTTATGCCTTTTTATTAGACAGCAATTCTCTTATAAATAATAAACTGATAGTGGCGCATGTTTTGGCGCATTGCGACTTTTTCAAAAATAATATCCGTTTTCAAAATACAAAACGAGAAATGGTAGAAAGTATGGCAGCAACAGCCGATCGCATCCGTCAATATGAAATACAATATGGCAAACATGAAGTGGAAACATTTCTAGATGCAGTGTTGGCTATTGAAGAGCATATCGATCCGTCTTTAATGAGGCCAAAGCTTGCTTGGAGCAAAGATGATGAAGAATATGAAGAAGAAATAAGCAGTACTCCATATGATGATTTATGGAGTTTAGATGATCGTAAGAAGCCGAAAAAATCGACAAAGCATAAGGTAGTCAAAAAATTCCCACCTCATCCAGAAAAAGATATTATGCTATTCATCGAAAACTTTAGCAGAGAGCTGACGGAATGGCAAAGAGATATTTTAACAATGATGCGGGAAGAAATGCTCTACTTTTGGCCACAGCTGGAAACAAAAATCATGAACGAAGGCTGGGCATCCTATTGGCATCAAAGAATTATCCGAGAATTAGATTTAACAAGTGCGGAAGCAATCGAATTTGCAAAATTAAATTCCGGGGTTGTGCAGCCCTCCAAAACGGGCATTAATCCTTACTATTTAGGATTGAAAATATTTGAAGATATTGAAGATCGCTACAATAACCCAACAGAAGAAATGAAACGAAGAGGAGTACAACCTAATTCCGGCAGAGAGAAAATGTTCGAAGTACGTGAAATTGAATCAGATATTTCTTTTTTACGCAACTATTTAACGAAGGATTTAGTCACACGCGAAGATATGTATCTTTTCCAAAAACAAGGAAGAGATTATAAAATTGTCGATAAAGGCTGGGAGCAAGTAAGAGATCAACTCGTCAGCATGAGAGTAAACGGAGGTTTCCCTTATATTACCGTAAATGATGGAGATTACATGAAAAATGGGGAGCTTTATTTAAAACATGGTTATGAAGGAATTGAGCTCGATTTAAAATACTTAGAAAAAGTTCTTCCGTATATTTATCAATTATGGGGTCGGAATGTTCATATGGAAACCATTGTAGAAGAAAAAAATATGCTCTATACGTATGACGGCAAAGCGCTGCATCGGAAGTATTTATAAAGAAAAAAGGTCTTCTAAAAATAGGAGGCCTCTTTGTTTTTTTCCATAAAAAACGTTTATGAACAGCTTATCAAGAACAGATTTTATAAAAAATAACATGATAAACAGGAAAACAGTTAGTTTATACCGAATGTATTTAGTACAAAGCAGACAGAAGAAAGGATAGACAGATGCAAAAAAAAGTAATCGAGAAAAAAGTGATTATCACAGGATATGGTACGGTTGCAAAGGAATTAGTAAAGCTGCTAAACGAACAAGCAAATCGATTAGTAAATACGTATCATGCCTATTATAAAATAGTCGGAATTATTGGACTAAAAGGTATGATTTATGAAGAGGAAGGCATTGATTTACAAGTACTCCTTACTTACGGAAAAGGTTCAAAGGCGTTAGACCAATATGCCAAAAGAAAAGGCTTGTCCTTTCAGCAGCCTGTTTACAAGGGCGATGTACTGATCGAGTGCACTCCAACGGACTTAGAAACAGGTGAACCTGCACTTTCATACATAACGAATGCACTAACAGCAAAAATGCATGTTGTCTCTGTCAGCAAAGGGGCACTGATACATGCATTGCCGCAATTTAAAAAAATCGCCGATACAAATCATTGTGAAATCAAATATAGTGGAGCAACAGCTGCAGCGCTTCCTACTTTGGATATTGGAGAATTTAGTTTGGCAGGCTGCCAGATTACAAGTATTGAAGGCATATTAAATGGTACATCCAACTTTATATTAACGAGTATGTCGGAGGAAAACGTGTCTTTTGATCATGCATTAAAAATTGCACAAGAACGAGGAATCGTAGAAGCAAATCCAGACCTTGACATAAAAGGCTTGGACAGTGCTTGTAAAATCCTGTTGCTAGCAAATGGACTTCTTCATACACAATTAACTTTAAAGGATATTTCAATTGAAGGAATAGAAAATGTAACAAAGGCGGATATACAGTATGCAAAAATTAAAGGAAATGAAATAAAACTGATTGCAAGTGCAACCGTTAAAGAAGGTGAAGTAACTGTAAAGGTGGCACCAGTAGTCATTCACCCGGAAAATCCCTTAATACATGTGAAAGGAACAAATAAAGGCATTCTGTTTCATACAGAAGAAATGGGAACGATTTGTTGTTTAGGTGGAGCATCTCATCCTAAAGGGGCAGCCGCAGCTGCATTAAAGGATATGATTAATTTGTTTCGGTAGCAAGCACATAATTTTTTTCTTTGGCTGTTCTCACAAAGTTCGTTGTTTTTTACATAAAAAAATGGGAGAAGAAGTACTCAGCAGACTGAATACACGTAGACTCCTGTGGGAATGCGAGAAAGACGAGACCCCACAGGAGCGTATGCGACGAGGAGGCTCGACGCTCGCCCACGGAAAGCGGAGTGTATTCAGGCTGCGAGTTTAAAAGCAACAATCTATACGAAAACAGCCTTTTCTTCAGATATTTTGATTGATAGAGTACAAAGGGTTTATTGTTGATAATCTATGTAATAAAATAAAATGATGTGCGAACTAGATGCAAGATTTTGTCACCTTGTGAAAATTAATCTGAAAATTGGAGTAATTCCTAACAGGTGTCGAAAAGGTACCAGTTATTAATTTTTATTGATTGGGTTTTTTGAAACTAATTTTTGATATTTAACAATATAGGTATCCAGCTGTTCACTTATTTGCAAAGTATTAGGATCAGTTAATCCTTTATCAATACCTGTTTTTATTAATTTTACTTTTAAGTTTTCAATAATCTGAAGTAGTTCGCTCATCTTTTCATCACTATCCCCATTAAATATCATAATAATGTCCCCTAGGTATTGTATAATACTTATTTTACCAAAAATGGTTAGAAAAGATAAGCGTTTTTATAGTAATTTCGGTATAAAAGTTGCAGAATAAATAAAAATGAGGAAAAAATATTTGTATTATCGTCTAAACGTTAATTTAATGGAGGTTAGTTTATTAAATCCATTAATATAAACGCTGTTTTATAATAGATATCTCGTTTAATGATGTACGGCGGAAAAAAAGAGTGGGAAGATAGAAAAACGAAGTATGCACGCGGTAAAAAAATGTGTATGAAAAAAAATGACCTCCTGAGGACGGAGGAGGTCATTTTGCAATATGTAATAATAGATAAGTAAGATAAGAATGAAGTTCGAAAGTGTCGTTTTTAATAAAGTCTTTAATATCTTTATTAGTTGCTATTTTCATAAGATCATTCCTCCTTTTTAATATATATATCCAATCTAGTAATCTTTATACCTGATTTATCATAAATAAAACTATATTTATAAAAAAATAAGAAGTAGGTAATAAAATGGATTGTATTGTGAGGGAGTACACATGAAAGAGCTGTTTGGCTATAACGATTTTTTTTCTTATACATTCCATTTAGAAAAAGCGAGAGGAGAACAAAAAAAGCATCCTAAAAATGGATGCCAATATATTAATCTATTGCAATTGCTTCGTTATTTAATAGTTTTAAAAACGATTCTTCGTTGACTATTTGTATGTCGAGTCCTTTTTGCTTCAGCTCGTATGCTTTTTTCTCCTTTGAACTGATGCCCTTAGCTCCGACGAGTTTTGGGTCTTGTATGCCAACTACTAAATAATTTGTTTTACTGCTAACACCACTTTTCATAACCCCGCCAATATTGACTACTTTTTGCATTGCTTCTTTCCGATCCATCGACAAAAGATCGCCTGTAAACACAATATTTTTCCCGTAAAGTATATGGTTTTCATTAAACGTATCGGTCATTGCCGAAATTTCTGAAATGGCAACTGTATTAAATTTACGTTTGCTTGGCTTCTTTTTTTGAAAAAAAGTTTGTGGCTTTAGTTCAGCAAACTGTTTAATTGGAATCGTGCTGAATGTTTGGCAATAAGTTTGAAGCGATTTTCTATTTTTGGCCTTTACGCAAGCAATTACTAGCTCCGCACATGCTCGGGCATCCACTCCTGCATGATGATGCTCTTCAAGGGAAATGCCAAAACGGGCCGTTCTTTCTTTTAAAGATTGCCCAACTTTTTCTCCACGACATGCTCTTGTGCTAATTGGAATGCTGCAAACATATTCAAAATCAGGAATCGCGATTCCGTATGACTTTAAACAACAGTATAATACACTCATATCAAATTGAGCATTATGTGCCACGATTAAATTCGAAGTAATGTCCTCTTTTATCATATTCCATATCTCGTCAAAGTTTTTTTGCCCAACAACATCATTCTGTTTTATGCCATGAATAGCTGTAAAACTTGCATCAAACTTCAAATTTGGCGGTTTAATAAGGAAATATTGTTCTTTTACAATTTCATTTTTTTCGACATATGTAAGTCCAATTGAACAAGCACTGTTCATATTTTCATTGGCTATTTCAAAATCAATAGCAATAAAATCCACGTTGGCTACTCCTCCCATTCTATTTTTATTATATTATACTATTTTTCCTTTACTAGAGAGAATGTTTAAGGGATAAATTGGAAAATTATTTTAACATACTATTGTAACCTCCCTGTAATAAAATTAGAACAAGGCTGTAACCTATATTTCGACAAAATATGAGAAAATATTTTTAGTTGATAGATGTCGGGCCACGGATACATATTACTTATTCAAACTGGAAATGCAACGGAGGTTACTGTATGAAAAAGGTTTTTATTATGACACTTTTATCATTTGGACTGTGCTTTACAGGAGTATTTGGGGGACAGGAAGCGAGTGCTGCTTCTCCAAAGTCTATTACAACTATTGCAAAAAAATACATAGGCACACCATATAAATTTGGTGGAATGACACCAACAGGATTCGATTGTTCTGGTTTTGTAGGCTATAGTTATCAAAAGACTGGTAAAAATCTTCCAAGAACGGCAGCGGATATGTATAAAAAAGGGAAAAAAGTGAAGAAAAAAAGCCTGAAAACAGGAGACTTAGTTTTCTTTTCAACTTATAAAAAAGGTGCTTCACATGTTGGAATATACATAGGTGATAATCAATTTATACATAGTTCTTCAAAAGGTGTTAAAATAGACAAGCTATCAAATACATATTGGAATACAAATTATTATGGTGCAATAAGAATTTAACTTTACTATATACCCTGCAGGAAATCTTTTGAATGGATTTTCTGTAGGGTTTTTTATTTTTTGAAAGGGTTTAAGAGAGAATATGAGATTGCAGCGGGAAAGATGGTAGGCAACGCGAGAAAAACTGGAGAAACGCGAAAAAAATGAAATTGCCGCGAGAAAAAGAGGAGAAACGCGAAAAAAATGAAATTGCCGCGAGAAAAACTGGAGAACCGCGAGAAAATCACCATTCCCGCAGACATTAATTAGTATGGTCTATACAATTTTTCTGCATAGTAAATCCTTCCTTTTGTATTGCCCGAACAAAGTAAATGCATTTGAGACAGGAGTCTAAACGCGATATCTTTAGAGGAAAGAAGCACAAATTCACGAAATTCTTTATTAGTAATAGCTGGTTTTATTAGAAGAAAGTAGTCATACACTGCTTGAAAATGTGCGTCGCTATTAAAAGTGCCGCAAAATGTACAATGCCATTGTTTTTTCTTGCGGATCATGGCAAATTTCATACACGAAGGGCAGCATACACCTGTAATAATATCGGATGGCTTGAGGCCATAATATTTTAAAATATCAATCTCTTCAGGAGTATTCGCTTTTAACAAAAAAGTATAGATTTCACGAAGATGTTTCCCATCTAAAACTTCATGTTTATATTTTAATGATAGATTGTCCCATTTTTCCATTAAACTATGACTATGAATGACGTGATTCTTGATAGAAGAAGGACCTTTAATAATAGTCGAGGGATGGCTGATAACAATTAAGTTTTCGATTGGAATAGTGGGAAGTTGATTCAATTGAAGAAATTGGTGAAGTTGTCTTTGAAGTCTTTTTGCTTGTGAGATGGGATCAAGGTAACCTTCTTCTTGATCATTAATGTGGCGGGTAAATTGATTGAGAGAGGCATCAAAAACTAGTGTACTTACGTAATTTTTACTCTCTAGGATTAATGCAAAGCAAGGAGTTAAGACTAAATAGTCAATTTGGAAAAAGGATTTTCCATCAAATAGACGGAGATTATGGATGATAAGCATTCTTTTTCAGGTAGAAAATTGAGATGGTATTTTAGTTCTTTTTCGCCATTAAATCCCCTAAGTTGAGTATGGAAATCTTTCAGTATTTTTGGTTGAAGAGGGTCATCTTTGGGAAATCTGTTTAACAAGGCTTCTGTCTTACAAAGTCTAATGTTTTTAACAATTTGATTCAAAAACAATAAGTTCACTTCCTTATCAAATATCTAATTTTATTATTCTACATATTGTTCGAATAACGTTTCATCATTTTATAAATTTTTGGAGAACGCAAGTAGAAAATTAGCAACAGAAAAAGGGGATAAAAGCAGCATCTCTTGCTTTTATCCCCTTTTATTAAAAGATAAGAAAGTATAAAATTTCGAACCTAGTTTAGTGTCTAGCTCCGGCGCCTAGCCCCTGTGAAAGATAACCTCTTGCCTCTAAAAGTAAAAAACACTTTTTGAGTCAAGAGAACATTTTTCTTCGGGGCTGAGCAAGGCGCCTGCGCTTTTCTTAATATTTTAGGAATATTTACTTAAATAATGCTCAAAGAAAAAATCAATTTGCTCTTCGATAGGAATCGGATTCCAAACAATGGATGTTTGTTTTTTACAGGATAAAACAGTTGGAAGAAAGGTAGCGCCAAAGATTTGCATCATCATCATCGTAAGAATATTTGAATCGTTCTCGCCTGTAATTTCCTTCAACGTCGCTTTAATTTTATTTAACCCCATTGTTTTCATGAAATTGGTATATTCAACCTGTGATTCAAAGGAAATATTGCCTTTTCCAAGTAATTCCTTCATTAATTCTGGGTATTTTTTTACAGAGTTTGTATATTGAACTAAGAAGGTTTTTAAGCGTTCTTTTGGTGTTTTGGAATGATCATCTAAAATGCAGAAAGCTTCTCGAAAGGAGGCAAGCATTACTTTTATCGCTTCGTTAACTAATTTATCTTTCGATCCGAAATAGTAATTGATTAATGCGAGATTCACGTCTCCAGCTGCAGCTATTTTACGCAATGTTACCTTCTCAAGACCTTCTGCTTTAATTAACTCTATTGTAGCATACAGAATATTTTCCTTTGTGGTTTTATCTTTTTCGGAGCTTGTGTTCATCTTATAACTCCCCTATCAGCTAATTCGCAAAACTATATTTAAATTAAACGATAATACTTTCAGGCATACTGTGTCAAGAATCAAAAAAACTTGACAGGTGGAAGAAAAAAGGATAAATTTTTGATTGAACATTGTTTTAAACGTTGTTTAATTTTTATTTTTGATAAGGAAAAAAATAAACAACATGATAATAAGAAAGACTAAAAGAATAGAGAAAGTTGGGTGAAACATATGTCTAATACAAAAGTGGAGACTGGATCCATCAGTTCAGAAGAATTCTCCATTAAAACTATTATTGCTCCGCTCATGGCTGTCGTTGTTGGAATGATTATGGTCATTCTAGATAGCACGGTTGTCAATGTTGCTGTTCCGGAATTGGTGGACTATTTTAAGACGGATCTTAAAACCATTCAATGGACGGTAACTGGCTATACATTGGCGTTGTCGGCTGTTATCCCGCTTGCTGGCTGGATGACAGATAAATTTGGTGCAAAAAAAATCTTCCTTTTTACGATTACCTTTTTTACCTTAGGTTCTGTATTATGTGCGTTTGCTCAATCTCCAATGCAATTAATTATTTACCGAGTAATTCAAGGACTTGGAGGCGGAATGGTCGCTCCGATCGGGATGGCGATGGTGTTTAAGCTTGCGCCGCCGGAGAAAAGAGGATCGATCATGGGTGTGCTTGGTGTTCCAATGCTTTTAGCTCCAGCGATTGGTCCAGTATTATCTGGATGGTTGGTAGAATATGTAAGTTGGCATTGGATTTTCTTAATTAATTTGCCAATTGGCATTATCGCGTTGATTGTCGGGGTGAAGTTTCTTCCTAAATCAGAAAAGCATGAAGCGCCGCATCTTGATATTATTGGTATGATTATTGCTCCTATTGCTTTTTCTATGCTTGCTTATGGGGTAAGTGAAGGAGGAGAAGACTGGACTTCTACTTCTGCGATTACAGGTTTAATCATTGGTGGAGTGGCCTTAATTATTTTTATTTTTGTTGAGTTGCGACAAAAACAGCCGCTGCTCGAGCTGCGGGTATTTCGTTCATCTGATTTTTCAAGAGGAATCATTCTTGCGTGGCTCGCTCAAGTCGCATTATTTGGATCAATGATATTGGTTCCATTATACTTACAGCAGCTTAGAGGCTACTCGGCGCTCGAAACGGGTATCATCTTGCTGCCGCAAGCGCTCGCTTCCGCTATATTTATGCCAATTAGTGGACGATTATTTGACAAAGTTGGTGCCCGTCCACTTGCATTTACGGGAATGGGCATTATTTCCGCAGGATTGTTTCTATTATCACGAACTACGGTTGATACAAGTCTTGTAATGATTATTGTTTGTTTATTTATGATGGGTGCTGGAATGGGTCTGACGATGATGCCTGTCAATACCCATGTACTGAACGCAGCACCTCGCAAGCTTGTTAGCAGAGTAACACCGTTGACAACTGCCGCACAGCAAGTAGTTGTTTCCTTTGCAGTTGCTGGATTAACTGGATATTTAACGTCACATGTGGATGACCATATGAAAGATGTCGTACATGGAATTACTCCTGCTGAAGCAGCTAGCTCTGGATTTTCGGACACATTCTTTTTAGCAGCATGTCTGGCAGCTGTAGGATTTGTTTTCAGTTTATTTCTTCGTAAACCAAAAACGCAGCCAAAAGAAGAGGTAGATTTAGAAAAAAAGCAAGATCCATCGGTTAGTATGAATGTCCATTAAATGAAAAAGGAGCATGCCTTCACATTAAAGGTATGCTCCTTTTTGCATAAATACCTGCTGCCAATGCATTCCGAATTACTTAGGTTCATAAAATACGATTGCATCCACATTCTTTAACCATTCCTTTGCTTCTGAGCCATCTGTATTTGCTATCCAAATATTTCTGTTTTGATCGGTAATGGATGTGCCTCTAAACCAAATCAGCTTTTTAATAGAAAGAACATATTAGCATATGCGACGAGGAGGCTTGGCGCTCGCCCCGCGGAAAGCGAGCGATAAGCTTCGGAAAACCCCTTGTAACAGAGCTTATTTTCAGGGTAGCCTACTTCAAAAAATATAGCCCATTATCACAGCAGATAGTACCTGCTTGCAAGATAATGGGCTAAATTATTTCCTCTTAACTATATAAATGACTGCCTTTTTCCACAAATTCTTTCGCTTTTTCTTTTAAGCCTTCTTCAATGACTTCTGTTTCTGGCAGATTGTTTTCTTTTGCACGGTTGCGAATGTCTTGAGAGATTCTCATGCTGCAGAATTTAGGTCCACACATGGAACAGAAATGAGCCGTTTTTGCGCCTTCTGCTGGCAGTGTTTCATCATGATAGGCTAACGCTTTTTCCGGATCAAGTGATAGATTAAATTGATCTCTCCAACGGAACTCAAAGCGAGCTTTTGATAAAGCATCGTCTCGTTGTTGTGCTCCCGGATGGCCTTTTGCAAGGTCGGCTGCATGTGCGGCGATTTTATATGTAATAACGCCTTCACGAACGTCATCGCGGTTTGGCAATCCTAAATGTTCTTTTGGTGTTACGTAACATAGCATGGCTGTTCCGAACCAGCCAATCATCGCAGCGCCAATAGCGGATGTAATATGGTCATATCCAGGTGCGATATCGGTTGTTAATGGTCCAAGTGTATAGAATGGAGCTTCTTGGCAAATTTCTTGTTGAAGATCGACGTTTTCTTTAATTTTGTGCATTGGAACGTGTCCAGGGCCTTCAATCATGACTTGTACATCGTGTTTCCAAGCAATTTTTGTTAATTCGCCAAGTGTTTCAAGCTCTGCAAATTGTGCTTCATCATTCGCATCTGCAATCGATCCAGGACGCAGCCCATCTCCAAGTGAGAAGGCGATATCATATTTTTTCATAATTTCACAGATTTCTTCAAAGTGCGTGTATAGGAAACTTTCTTTGTGGTGAGCGAGACACCATTGTGCCATGATAGAACCGCCGCGGGAAACAATTCCTGTTACACGTTTTGCTGTTAACGGAATGTAACGAAGCAATACGCCTGCGTGAATGGTAAAGTAATCGACACCTTGTTCTGCTTGCTCGATTAACGTGTCACGGTATACCTCCCATGTAAGATCTTCTGCAACGCCGTTTACTTTTTCTAACGCTTGATAAATTGGCACAGTACCAACCGGAACAGGACAGTTGCGAATAATCCATTCACGGGTTGTATGAATATCTTTCCCCGTCGATAAATCCATTAAGTTATCTGCACCCCAGCGAATCGCCCATGTCATTTTTTCTACTTCTTCTTCAATGGAAGAAGTAACGGCAGAATTTCCGATGTTTGCATTAATTTTTACATGAAAGTTTTTTCCGATAATCATTGGTTCACTTTCAGGATGGTTAATGTTGCTTGGAATGATCGCACGGCCGCTTGCTACTTCATCACGGACAAATTCGGGACTAACATGCTCTCTTATTGCGATAAATTCCATTTCAGGCGTAATGATTCCTTTGCGTGCGTAATGAAGTTGTGTAACGTTTTTTCCTTCTTTGGCACGTTTTGGTTTTCTGGATAATTGGAAAGTATCTTCTGTTGTATGTAATGTTTTACGCCCATTGTCTTCAGGCTTAATCGCACGACCTTCATAAGTTTCTACATCATTTCTTTCATCAATCCACTTAGAACGAATGGCAGGTAAACCTTCGCGGATATTCACCGTAGCATTTTGGTCTGTATAAATACCACTTGTATCATATACACGTACTGGCGCATTTTCTTCTTCGCCGAAAGTTCCAGTCGTCGGACTCAGTTCGATTTCTCTCATCGGTACTTGAATGTCACTTCTAGATCCTTCTACATATACTTTTTTGCTTCCAGAAAAACTAGACATAATTGAAATATTTTGTTGCTGTACTGTTTCATTTTTCATTTTTACTCTCTCCCTTAACATGTAATGGGACAAGATCAATGAACATGCCAACACAAAAAAAACTAGATTCATATTTTGAACCTAGTCGGAAGTTAACACAAAGAATTCATTCAAGCTGTTGAAAAACGTTTTCACTCAGCCGGATCATTGTTATTATGCATAACAAATGAAAGTACATTCTTTACTTCCCCACGCTGGTACGAGCCAGATCAGGTCCAAAGGGTTAGAAACAAATAAACTGTTTCCTCTCAGCCTAAAATCGGCACCCCTAGTATTGTTCATATAAATGGTAACATATGCACATGGAAATAAAAAGTAATTTCACATAAAACGATTTATTTTATGCAAAATTACTTTGCAGATTTATTTAAAGGGATTCATGCAGCCAGGCGGAATCCTTCTAAAAGATAAGAAAGCATAAAATTTCGAACCTAGTTTAGTGTCTAGCTCCAGCGCCTAGCCCCTGTGAAAGATAACCTCTTGCCTCTAAAAGTAAAAAATACTTTTTGAGTCTAGAGAACATTTTTCTTCGGGGCTGAGCAAGGCGCCTGCGCTTTTCTTAAATTCTTGATCTCCTTTCATTGTGGCGTTAGCTGCTCTTCTTCTTTTTCAATTTGGATATGTAATTCATTTATGCACCAATTGCAAAATAAAGCATAGTCATCAATCACTTGTTGTTTATAGGACATGGAAATAAAAGTGACTTGTGTACAAAACGTTTCGAAGTCATCCCCGATTGCACGGATAATTTCCTTTTCACTATGATAATCTAATAGCTCTTGCTGTACATCGCCATCTGCTCTTGCGTGAATTTTAGCTGTAATTTTCCCCATGATTTCAAGAGTCGAGTCCAATTTTTCAATACTTGTTACGTGCTTTGTCTTCACTTTCTTTTTGTATGGGGAACGTTCTCTCACGTAGAAATATTTCCCATCTATTGTCATATAGCCAAGGTATGGATCCTCTAGATGGTGCATCGCTTTTTGAGTGGTGATTACGCGTTCTCCTTGATGCTCATATTTTTGCCAAAACGGTTCGTGATAAGGCAAGAAATAGCTCGGAATAGGTGATCTCACTTCTTTTACTTCTAATACGAGGTCATCAAACGCTTCTTTTCCACCTTCAACAAGGATGTAGTAGCGTTTTAATCCTATTGAAGCCGTGCCAGATCCATATTTTCGTACGACATCCTTTATCTTGTAATGCTCTCTATTGCGCAGATCTACCGTATCTATTGTTTCGATGTAGCTCTCCCAAGCTTCCTCCAAAGCAAATCTTTCTTCCTGTTCCACCGGTTGAATCTCATCAGAGTATACAAATCTCCGCTGCTTGTGTTCATTAATAACAGTAAGCTCCTCGAGTAGTTGACTGGACTTTCGATTTTCTAGTTTTTTTAAGATTTTTTGGACGGGTCCTTCTGTATTCTTTTTTGAAAAAAATAAGGTGACAGGATCATCCTTTTTCTTATTAAATCGCTTCATTTGCTTATAATAAGATTTAATATAAGTGTGTATTCTTTTTTCCTGCTCTTCTACACTGAGTTCAAGTGCCTCACAAATTAAGGAAATGCTGACTGTCATTCGAAGAAGATCGTATACGTAAGAGCCAATATATCCTTCATCAAAATCATTGACATCAAATATAATGTCCCCTTTTTCATTTTGAAATGCACCGAAGTTCTCGAAGTGTAAATCTCCTTGAATCCAAGTCGATTTATCTGTTGGTGTGTGGTAGGAAAAGGGAATCTTTGTCATATCATAATAAAATAAATAGGCACTTCCTCGATAGAAGCGGAAAGGGCTTTCCATCATTTGCTGATATTTATCAAGCCTCTGCTCCAAGTTTAATCCGATTACCTCATCATCCATTTGCTGCAAAATCGTTTCAAGCACATGCTGGCGCAGCATCGTCCGTGTATCTCTAACTTTAGTGAGCCAATTATTTTCCATCTTGAAAATACCCCCATTTATATTGTTTTTTTCTTGAAAAATAGGAGAAAAATGCGGCTCCTTTATACCATAATATTACTTTAAACCTTATTTTACTATAAAAAGGAAAAAGACACTCTATTTTTATACTGAAGTGTGATAATAGGCAAGGGAGCTTTTCCGTAAAAAAATAGATTGAAACCTTGGTTTCGGCATGCTATTATGTAAAAAGTAATTATTCCGATTTACGTGTTGTTTATATTTTAAGAGATGAATAGATGGTTAAAGATTGATAGATAGTCCAAAATATTATTTTTTAAATCGTAATTATTCCTATTTTTCGATTTACAGTTAAACAAATCTTAATAGAATAAGCTGAAATGACAGATGAAAGGGAAAGTGGAAATGATGAAAAAGAAATGGGAAAATCTAGTGGTATTAATGGTTTGTGCCATTATATTATTAACAGGTTGTAATAGTGGGACAGAAGATCGTTCTAAGAATGCTAGAGGAAATAGATCAACTAATGAATTAGTATTTGCAAGTACAAAAGATATTAGAGATATTAATCCACATCTTTACGGTGGAGAGATGGCTGCTCAAAATATTGTATTTGAATCGCTTGTAAAAAACACGAGTAAAGGAATTCAACCAGCTTTAGCAGAAAGTTGGGATATTTCAAAAGATGGATTAGTGTATACGTTCCATTTAAGAAAAGGCGTAACTTTTACTGACGGAGCGCCATTTAATGCAGATGCGGTTAAATTAAATGTCGATGCGGTTGTTAGTAATATAGAAAAGAATGCTTGGCTTAATTTAGTTTCACAAATTAAAGACACAAAAGCAATCGATGAACATACGTTTCAATTAACGTTAAAAAGTCCTTATTATCCAACACTTGAAGAACTCGGATTAACACGTCCATTCCGATTTATTTCACCTAATGATTTTAAAAATGGGACGACTGCCGGCGGCGTACAAGGTTATAATGGAACAGGACCATATAAGTTAACAGAACATAAAAAAAATCAGTATGCTGTATTTACTGTTAATGACAAGTACTGGGGAGATAAACCAAAGATTAACACGATTAAATGGAAAGTGATGCCTAATCACCAAACCATTCTCCTTGCGTTGGAAAAAGGGGAGATTGATTTATTGTTTGGTGCAGATGGCGATATGATCGATATAGATTCGTTTAATGTATTAATGGAACAAGGCAAATATGGCACTTTAATCAGCCATCCAACGGGTTCTCGTGCGATTATATTAAATGCACATCAACCAATTACGAGCGATAAAAAAGTTCGCGAAGCATTTCAGTATGCGATAAATAAAGAAGCAATTGCAGAAGGTATTTTAAATGGTTCTGAAAAAGTAGCAGATACCCTGCTGGCACCTTCTGTTCCGTATGCGAATGTTGACTTGCAGCCGAAAAAATATGATGCAGCTAAAGCTGCTGCCTTGTTAGAAGAAGCTGGCTGGAAAATGAGTAAAGATGGCTATCGTTACAAAGATGGGAAAAAACTTGAAGTAACAATTTATTATAACTCTGATAATGCACAAGAACGTACGATTAGTGAATCAATGCAAAATGATCTAAAGCAAGCAGGCGTTAGTTTGAAGATTGTAGGCGAAGAGAAACAAGCTTATTTTGATCGCCAAAAAACGGGTGCATTTGATTTGATGTATTCCTTATCATGGGGGCTGCCTTATGATCCGCAAACATATGTATCTTCATGGCGTGTACCATCTCATGCTGACTACCAAGCTCAAAAAGGTTTAGAGAAAAAAGAATGGTTAGATCAAACGATTACGGATTTATTGGCTGAACAAGATGAACAAAAACGGAAAGACATGTATAAAGATGTTTTAACTTATGTACATGAAGAAAATGTGTATATTCCATTAACGTATGCAGTGACAAAAGCTGTCAGCATTAAGCAGTTAAAAGGCGTTGATTTTAACGTATCGCAGTACGAGATTCCGTTTGAGAAGATGTATTTTGCAGAGTGATGTTTAAATAAGTAATATTCAGAGCGGAGAAGGTCGAGGCTCGGAAATCACGGAGTCCGTAGGTGATGCTGCATGAGGTCTGGGGTGACAAGGTTCGACCGCTATCATTGAACATCTTCTTATTATGGCCAATGAAAAAACACATGGGGGAGAATTAGTTTGACAAGGTATATTGTAAAAAGGCTGATAGCGGTTTTGCCAATAATGTTGGGCATATCCTTCTTCGCCTTTGTGCTGATCAATTTAAGAACGAGTGATCCTGCTGAAATCGCTCTTCGCGTGAATCAAGTAACACCGACGGAGGAAATGGTAGAGGCGATGCGGGAAGAATTGGGACTGGATAAGCCTTTCTTCATACGATATGTTACGTGGTTAGGCAACAGTTTAAAAGGCGACTTTGGGACAAGTTATATTAGCCATCAACCAGTTGCCGATGAAATGGCACTCGCTTTGCCAGCTACTCTCTCTCTAGCAGTTACGGCGCTTATCATCATACTTATTTTAAGTATCGTGATAGGCGTTTTGTGTGCTATTTATGAAGGGAGTATCGGGGACAAAATCCTGCGAGGCGTCCTATTTTTAGGAACTGCAGTGCCAAGCTTTTGGATGGGAATATTACTCATTTGGTTTTTTTCTGTAAAAATGAACTGGTTTGATACAAGTGGAATGGAACGGGCAAGCTCTGTTATTCTGCCAGCGATTACTTTAGCACTGACATACATGTCAACGTATGTTCGTTTAATTCGAAGCAATATGATTAAAAATAAAAAGGAAAACTATGTTTTATATGCACGAGTGAGAGGTTTAAAGGAGAGCACGATTATGAGGCAAGTATTTAAAAATTCTTTACAGACTTCAATGACTGCTTTAGGGATGTCGATTCCAAAATTAATTGCAGGAACAGTTATTGTCGAAAATATATTTGCATGGCCAGGTGTTGGAAGATTATGTGTAACAGCGATTTTTAATTCCGATTTTCCCATCATTCAAGCATATATTTTAATCATGGCAATTATGTTTGTGGCCTGTAATTTCATCGTGGATATCCTTAATATGATGCTGGATCCTCGCTTGAGAAAGGAACAATAAGATGAATTTTTGGACGCGCTTAAAATCGGATAATATGGCTATCGCCTGTATCATGTTTCTTTTTATCGTCATCATGGCAGGGGTCATGGCGCCGATTATTGCCCCGCATGATCCGTTAGAAATGAACGTCATTAATAAGTATGCAGGACCTACTCTTTCCTATCCTCTTGGGACGGATCATCTCGGTCGCTGCGTATTATCAAAACTATTATTTGGGATTCGGACAACGATTATTTATGCATTAATTGCGACATGCATCACGGTGGCGATTGGAACGGTGATGGGAATGATTGCTGGGTTTTTCCGCGGCAAAGTAGATGAAGTGATCATGAGATTTTGTGATATCATGCTTTCTTTTCCAACAGAAGTCATGATCCTTGCGATTGTAGGTGTATTAGGACCTAGTTTATCGAATGTCGTGATTGCTAATATCATTGCGAAGTGGGCGTGGTATACACGGATGATTCGATCGGTTGTCATTCAATATACGGATAAAAACTATATTCGCTTTGCTAAAGTGTCCGGTTGTTCAACAGGCCACATTATGAGAAAGCATTTATTGCCTGGCGTAACAGGGGAAGTATCTGTTCTTGCCACACTTGATATTGGTTCGGTGATTTTAAATATTTCCGCGCTGTCTTTTTTAGGGTTAGGCGTACAAGCTCCAACACCTGAGTGGGGAATGATGTTAAATGAAGCGAAGAATGTGATGGTCACACATCCTACACAAATGATCGCACCAGGGTTTGCTATTCTCATTATCGTTGCGGTATTTAATTTCTTAGGCGATAGTTTACAGGCGGCGTTAAATCCTAAGCAATTTCATAAGAAAGGGGGAAAATGGAATGTCTTTATTAGACGTAAAAAATTTATTCGTCCATGATATACGTACAGGAGAAGAAATTGTAAAAAACCTTCATTTTTCCCTGGAACGAAATACATGCTTAGGAATTGTCGGCGAAAGCGGCAGCGGTAAATCAATGACAGCGAAAGCCATTCTTGGTTTAACATCGCCATGGCTTGAGACGAGTGGAGTAATTAATTTTGCAGGGGAAAATCTGCTGAACGCGACAAGGGAACAGCTTCGTATGATAAGAGGGCAGAAAATCTGTATGATTTTACAAGATGCGCATGCGTCGTTTAACCCCCTTTACACGATTGGTAAACAAATGAGCGAAACGTTTCGAGAACATTTTGGTGTGCGTAAGAAGGATGCAATCGAGATGGCTGTCGATGCGCTAGAAAAAATGAATATTCATCATCCAGCACAAGTAATCAAAAAATATCCGCATCAATTATCAGGTGGCATGCTGCAGCGGTGTATGATTGCAATTGCGATGACAATGAAACCGGACATTATTATTGCCGATGAACCGACGACGGCACTTGATGCCATTAATCAACAGGAAGTAGTCGAGGAGTTTAAACGTATACGTGAGTTGACTGGTACCTCGATGATTTTTATCTCGCATGACTTAGGAGTGATCCAATATTTGGCTCAAGACGTGCTCGTCATGCAAAATGGGGCATGTGTAGAGTATGGGAAAAGTGAGGAACTATTTGCCGACCCTAAACATGATTTCACCAAATATTTGATAGAGAGACGATTAAGCTTATCAGAGCCGTTCCAACAATCGATAAGACACGGAGGCATTCACCATGTTCGTGCAAATTAAGGATATTTATATGAGTTATTCGACTGGGGAAGGATATTTTACAAGAAAAAGATTAGATGTCCTTAAAGGAATTGACTTTTCCATTCAAAAAGGTGAATGTGTCGGTTTATTAGGGGAAAGCGGCAGCGGCAAAAGCACGCTTAGTCGGATTTTGCTTGGATTAGAAAAAGCAAAAAAGGGCTCTGTCATGATAGAAGGGGAGCCAATTTCGAAATGGCTAAAGAAAAACCGCGGGAAAATGAGTGTTGTTTTTCAAGACTATACGTCTTCTGTCAATCCGGGTTTTATGATAAAAGATATCATTGCGGAGCCGCTGATTGCCATTGGGGACAACCAAAACCTGCCGGAGCGAATAACCGCTCTTCTCGAAAAAGTAGGACTTCCTATCTCTTTATTGGAAAAATATCCACATGAACTTAGCGGCGGACAACTACAGCGAGTTTGTATTGCCCGAGCCATTTCCACTCATCCTGCATTTATTGTATTCGACGAGGCGCTTAGTTCGTTGGATGTGTCGGTGCAATCACAAATACTTGACTTGCTGCATGAACTGAAAAAGGAAATGAATATGACCTATCTGTTTATCGCACATGACATAGAAGCAGTCGTCAATTTATGCGATAGAATCCTTTTTCTTTATAAAGGACAAATGGTAGAGGATGCAGCACATGATCAACTGATGAATATAAAAAATGAATATGCTAGGCGGCTAATAGGTTCTGTGTTTCCATTAAATGTGTAGGATGTTTAGTAAAACTCTAACGATACTTAAAAAAGGTATCGTATTTTTTTGCTCTAAATTCTTAGATTCCCTCCTTCTTATAAAAAACTTAGAAATTATAGGTGTTTGTACAAGCGTGTTGATGGAACAGTTAATATACTTTAATGAAACTAATTTCTGGGAGGTTAAAAACATTGAAAAAAGCATTAATTACTGGGATTACAGGACAAGATGGATCTTATCTTGCTGAGTTACTGTTACAAAAAGGCTATGAGGTTCATGGGATCGTACGAAGAAGCAGTACGTTTAATACGGACAGAATTGATCATCTTTTAGATAATCAAAAATTATTTTTACACTACGGAGATTTGAGTGATGGTGGCAACCTTCGAAGCCTAATCAACAAAATTCAACCAGATGAAATTTATAACTTAGGTGCACAAAGCCATGTGCAAGTATCTTTTGATGTTCCTGAATTCACGGCAGATGTAGATGCTTTAGGTGCTTTGCATATTTTAGAAGCTATTCGTGAAGTGAATCCAAAGATTAAATTTTATCAAGCGTCCTCTAGTGAGCTATATGGAAAAGTGCAAGAAATCCCTCAAAAGGAAACAACCCCTTTTTATCCAAGAAGTCCTTATGCTGTAGCAAAGCTTTATGCTTATTGGATTACTGTGAACTACAGAGAAGCATATGATTTATATGCATGCAATGGGATTTTGTTCAATCATGAATCACCAAGAAGAGGAAAAAACTTCGTAACAAGAAAAATCACGACAGGTCTTGCCAATATTGTGAATGGCAAACAAGAAAAGCTTGTATTAGGAAACCTACATGCTAAAAGGGACTGGGGTTTTGCTGGTGACTATGTAGAGGCAATGTGGTTGATGCTGCAGCAAGAAAAAGCCGAAGATTATGTAATTGCAACAGGTGAAACCCATACAGTGAAGGAGTTTTGCGATATTGCTTTCCAAAAAGCAGGCATCACGCTTACTTGGACAGGTGAAGGATTAGATGAGAAAGGCATTGATGCAAAAACTGGGAAAGAATTGATTGTAGTGAGCGAGAAGTATTTTAGACCAAGTGAGGTAGATCTACTTTTAGGTGATCCCACTAATGCAGTAACGAAATTGGGATGGGTGCAAAAAGTCAGCTTCGAACAACTAGTTGAAATGATGGTAGAGAGTGACCTAAAACAGTAAACACCGCAATGAAAGGGGGATTATTATCAGTGGAAAAGGATAGCAAAATATATGTTGCTGGACATAAGGGTCTCGTTGGCTCAGCAATCGTGAGAAACCTGAAAGAGAAAGGGTATAAACATATCATTGGGAAAACCCGTCAAGAACTTGATTTAACGAAGCAAGCAGAAGTGGAGCAATTTTTTAAAGACGAAAAGGTTGATTATGTATTTTTAGCAGCTGCAAAGGTTGGTGGAATCGGTTCAAACAATGCATATCCAGCCGATTACATTATGGATAACTTATTAATGGAATGTAATGTGATAAGAAGTGCGTTTCATAATAAAGTCAAAAAACTTATGTTCTTAGGAAGCTCTTGTATTTATCCTAAATTTTGTCCGCAGCCAATTAAAGAAGAGTATCTGCTAACAGGAACCTTAGAATCCACAAATGAAGCGTACGCATTAGCAAAGATTGCTGGATTAAAGATGTGCCAGTTTTTTAATACTCAATATGGCACTAATTTTGTCAGTGTAATGCCTACAAACCTTTATGGACCTCATGATCGATTTGATCCTAATCACTCCCATGTTATACCTGCCATGATTACAAAAATGGATGCTGCGAAGAAGTTAAATAAACCCGTTGTGGAATTATGGGGTACAGGCACGCCGCTAAGAGAATTTTTATATGTAGAGGATATGGCAGAAGCATGTGTCTATTTAATGGAAAACTATGAAGGAAACGAGCATATTAATATCGGTACAGGCACGGATATTAGCATTAAAGATTTAGCAGAATTAATCAAAAAAGTAATTGGCTACGAAGGTAAAATCGTTTTTGATCCAACGAAACCGGATGGTACACCAAGGAAACTATTAGATGTATCTAAATTAACCAATGCTGGTTGGAAACCGAAAGTAGATTTAGAAGAAGGGTTAAGATTAACCTATGAATTTTATAAAAACGAGGAACAAATCTAAAAAAGAAAGAGGGGGGAGTGGGACAGATACAAAAGAGGGAGTTTAATCAAATGGAAAAATATGCGGTTATTATGGCAGGAGGAACAGGTACAAGATTATGGCCACTGTCTAAGGAAAATAAACCGAAGCAGTTTATTAATGTCGATGGCACCGAACCATTGCTTGTTCAAACAGTCGAACGAATATGTACCCTTATTCCTTCTAAAAATTGTTTTGTCATTACGAATGAACGTTATGTACAGTTGACACGTGAAACATTAAAGAATCATATACCAGAAGAGAACATTATTTACGAACCGTTAAAAAAGAATACGGCAGCATGTATTTCGTATGCTACTTTGTATTTAGAGAAACTGCTAGGAAATGGAATTGTATGCTTTATTCCGGCTGACAGCTATGTGAAAGACAAGGATGAGTATCTTCAATCTATTAAAAATGCATATGATGCTGCAGAAAACAATCATCAAATAGTCATTATCGGGGTAACACCTTCTTATCCTGCAACAGGATTTGGATACATTCAAGTAAATCCCGAGGAATATAAGAATGAAAAAGGTGTCTCGCAAGTTGTTCAATTTAAGGAAAAGCCGAATGTAGAGACGGCGCAGGAATATGTACAATCAGGGAGTTATTTATGGAATAGCGGGATGGTTGTTGGTGAATTGAATGCCTTAAGGAAAGGGATAGAAAAATTTTTACCGACACATTTTCAAAGTCTTGCTGCAGCAGTTGCGCATAGAGAAAAGGATGATTTTCAATTTCTTTTAGCAAAAGCATTTACTCAATTAGAAGATATTTCATTTGACTACGGTGTTCTCGAAAAAACGAAAGATTTGCTTGCAGTAAAAGGTTCTTTTGGCTGGTATGATATTGGAAGCTTGGACAGCATTTCCATTGCAATTGAGGGAGATGAAAATAATAACGCTGTATATGGTAAACACGTCGGCATCGATACGACAAACTCTATTATATATAGTTTGGATAACCTAATAACAACAATTGGACTTAAGGATATAATTGTTGTGGATGTTGGTGATTCTATCATTGTTTGTCCAAAAGACAGAGCACAAGATGTAAAAAAACTAGTCGATCTATTGAAAACAAATGGTTTTGAAAGCAATATATAAATAGATATTTACTGTTTAAGTGGAGAGGTATGTTCCATATTCCTAATTCAACCATCTACTATATTCTCCTCACGTGTAATCTCTCCATCAATCCCAGAAGTGACAAAAGAAAACAAAATAGATACAGAAAAAACGGTTGAAATCTCTTAGTGGGTTATTTTGCTTTTTCTATTCATCCCATATGTTTAAGCAGCGATTGATGGAGATGAAATAACATTTGTTATAATAACAATGAAGAAAAATGGCCCCTTGCATAAGTGCAGTAGAGCCATTTTTCGAGAGTATAAGTAATAGTAATGAGACAAAGTATTTTCATGTTGATTGAAAACGTTTGTCGACACCCTGCTGTCTAGTGTTCCCAGCACTAGACAGCATCAAGATATTTCCACTTTTACATAAGTTCCATCTTTTAAAGAAACATCTACAAGTGGATCCGTCCAGTTATCTTTCTTTATTTCTTTTACTAAAGTTTTTAGCATCTCTTTTATTAATGGTGCATGTGTATAAATTTGATTTACGGTTTTATCTTTTGCCTGATTATTAATAAACTTCCAAACAAAATGAGAAAAAGCAATATTAATAAGTGTTTCAAGCATAAAAGCAGGAATAGGAATGATATAATTTTTCTTTTTTTCTGTTCGTAAATAAACTTTTACCATGATTCATTCCTCCGTTATTCTACAAAAACTTGAACTGTATCACCATTTGCTAGTTTCACATCGACTATTTGCCCGACTAATTCATTATCAATCGCACTAATAAGTAAATCGATATCAATATTTTCAACATACATTTGCGCCTGAGGAATTTTAGAAGCAATGCTGTGGCCAGTCTGTAATAAAGCTTTGATTAAACGTAATGGCACATTTACATTCACATTATCATTTGTTTCTGAGTTAACCCGAACACGTAAATAACGGCTCAAATAATCCTTGTATTCTGTTTTAGGTGTTTCTTCAAATGAGTCGATAAGCGCAGCGGCCTGTTCGGAAGTGATTTTCCCGCTTTCCACCATTGATAAAATCCGTTTCATATCATTATTCATGTTTTCTTCCTCCTTTATAGTACGTATTCAAAAAGCCTTTTATATTTCTTTTAATAAAGCAATTGCTTCCTCCGCAGTTAGTTCATTTTGTTCCAGCTTTTCCAAAATGGCTGCTTTCTGTTCTGCTTTTTGATGGGTAGCTTCTTTTATGTCTAGTTCTTGGTTGCCTGTCATTTTTGCGATAATATCATTTAATTTTCCACGAACCGTTGGATACGAAATGCCTAACTTCTTTTCTACTTCTTTAATATTTCCACGGCAAACAATAAATGTCTCGATAAAATGCATTTGCTCTTCTGAAAAAGAAAACCATTTTGATAAAGAAAAGTTGTTCTCAATGACAGTATGACAGTGAGAGCACTCTAACCTTGTTACCTGAAGCTCATGATGACAAACAGGACAATCGTTTAATATAGGATACGACATTTTCAGTTCTTCACCTCCTTTTTTAATAAATATATACCTGTATATTAATAAAATCAATTTCGAAGTTAATATATTTAATTTTTTTAATTGGAATATCAAATAATTAAATCACTTTTTTGTTTTGAACCCATTTTTAGTCGTTGTTTATAAGGGAATGAAACTTTCCTGCTTGTTTAGTGTATAAGAAAATATAAATTATAGTAGGTATGTTTCTTTTTCATATTTTTAAAGGAATAACAACATGGAGCAGTAACAACGCACAGCCACGTCTAACAACAAAAGCAAAAGTAGTAACAAAAAGAACAGAAGTACGAGGCGGAGGTGAGACTAGAGCATACAGCAGTTATTACGTAACATTTGAATTTGATAGTGGTAATCGAAGTGAATTTAATGTGAAAGCAGAAGAATATGGCCGGCTTGTAGAAGGAGATTTTGGAGAATTAGAGTTTCAAGGAACACGGTATCATGGGTTTAAAAGGCAGCATGGGTGAGGATATAGTTTCAAACGATGGTGAAAGAAAAGTATCTTTAATTATAGAAGAAACTGATTTGTTTTTGAAATGATGCAGGGTGATTTCGATATTTAGAAGCCTAGATTGCTGTTTCGTTAATTTAATAGTTATATAATGTAGCTTTTTAGAAGGGATGAAAGTTTTTTCGTTATTTTATTATTTTCTTTCAAAAAAGTATTGACCAATATATTTATCCTTGTTATTATATAAAAGTTGCTTCTGACAGCAACGAAAAACATAACTTGCTTATCATCAACAATGATTTAAAAGGTTGAAAAAAACTTTAG